>JAGQRA010000383.1 GCA_020425885.1 Planctomycetota bacterium
AACCGGCGCACGGCCTCGTCGCGGCCGAGCAGGAACACGACGTCGAACAGGCCCGGCCCTTTGTCGGTGCCGGTCAGCGCGGCGCGCACCGGGTGCACGAAGTGACCGAACTTGATGCCGAGCTGCGCGGTGAACGCGCGCGTCATCGCCTCGATCGCGGCCGGGGTCGCGAACGGGCATTCGGGTTGCGGCGCGTCCTTCTGCGACGGCAGCAGCACCGCCGCATCGGCGGCGTGTCGATCGGCGGGGAAGCTCGGCGGCAGTTCACCGGCCGCGAGCAGATCGGCGTAGCCGCGCAGCCACCCGGGCGCATCGACGTGCTTGGCGAGGTTGTTCTGCGCCGCCTCGTCGAGCTCGACGCCGTCGCCGAACAGCCATGCGATCTTGCCCGGCAGCTCCGACAGCAGCGAGATGCGCTCCTGGAAGCAGGCGACGGCGTTGCGCAGGAAGCCGGCCTGCTCGAACACGGCCGCCGGCACCGCCGGCTCGAGCCACGGCCGCGCGCGTTCGACGAGCTGCTCGGCCGACCACCGTCGGATGTACTCGCCGCACATCCAATGCAGCTTCTCGGCATCGAACTTCGCGCCGGCCTTGCCGACGCTCTCGATCCGGAATGACGCGAACATCTCGTCGCGCGTGAACACGTCGCGGTCAGCGGCGAAGCCCCAGCCGAGCAGCGCGATGTAGTTGAACACGGCCTCGGGCGGATAGCCGTGATCGCGGTACTCGAGCACGCTCATGACGCCGGGATCGCGTTTGCTGAGCTTGCCCCCCTTGGCGTTGAGGATGAGCGGGATGTGCGCGTTCTGCGGGCTCTCGGCCCCGAGCGCCTCGAACAGCAGCTGCTGCTTGACGCCGTTCATCTTGTGCTCCTCGCCGCGGACGACGTGCGTGATCCGCATGTCGATGTCGTCGACGACGCAGGCGAAGTTGTAGAGCGGCACGCCGTCGGGACGCATCATGACCCAGTCGTCGAGTTGCTCGAGCCGGATCTCGCTCTCGCCGCGGATCATGTCATGCACAAGCAGCGCCCTGTCCTTCGGCATGCGGAAGCGGATGTTGGGCGTGATGCCCTCTGCCCGGAACTGCGCCTGCTGCTCGGGACCGAGGTCGCGACAGCGACCGTCGTAGCCGAGGAACGAGCTCTTGCTGGCCTTCTGTTCGGCACGGACGGCGTCCATGCGCTCGGTGGTGCAGAAGCACGGATAGGCGTGGCCCGAGGCCAGCAGCCGTTCGAGCACGGCGCGATAGCGATCGAGCCGCTGCATCTGGAAGTAGGGCCCGTAGTCGCCGCCCCGGTCCGGGCCCTCGTCCCAGTCGATGCCGAGCCAACGCAGGCCATCGAGGATGATCTGCAACGACTCGTCGGTCGAACGCGCGCGGTCGGTGTCTTCGATCCGCAGCACGAACGTGCCTCCCATCGCCCGCGCCGCGGCGAGGTTGTACATCGCCGTCCGCGCACCGCCGAGATGCAGGGGACCGGTCGGGGATGGGGCGAAGCGGAGGCGCGGCGACGGATGGATCATGGGCTCGGCCGCAGGCTACGGCACCGCCCCGAGCAGTTCGACATGGTAGCCATCCTCCTGCCCCAGAACGGTCAGGCTGCCGAGCTCGACGGCGAAGGCATCGCCGGTGCCATCGGGCACCGCGAGCAACGTCCGCAGGAACTGGCGCACCGTGCCGCGGTGGCCGACGACGAGCAGGTCGCCGGCCCAGTCCTCGGCCATCAACTCGCGCGCCACGCTGCCGACCCGGTCGGCGAAGGCCCGCCGCGATTCGCCACCGGGGAAGGCCTCGGCGGTGCCGGCCTGATGCCGCCGCCAGAAGTCGGGAAACGCGGCCTCGATCTCCGCCGCGGTCATGCCTTCGCAATCGCCGAACGAGATCTCGCGCAACCGCTCTTCGGCGACGAAGAGCGACCGCGGCAGGTCGCAGGCGTCGGCGAGGATCGCCGCCGACTCGAGCGCGCGCGACATCGGCGAATGCACGACGCGGACAAAGTCGACGCCGGCCAGCAGCGGTGCGAGCGCGCGGATCTGCGCGCGCCCGGCGTCCGCCAACGGCACATCGTTGCGGCCGTGGTAGCGCACCCGCGACTGGCCCGTGGTCTCACCGTGACGAACGAGCCAGAGCCGGCGCGTCACCGCAGCAGCTGCAGCGCGATCAGGGCGCCGATGCCGACCACGACGAGGCCGATGCCGACCAGGACGGCGCGATTCCAGCTGGCATGATCCTCGACCACCCGCTGCAGGCGATTGCTCTGGTCCTCGTGCGTGCGACGCAGCGAAGCCAGGCTCTCGTCCGTCGTCTGCTGCAGCTTGCCGAGCGCCTGCTGCTGCGAGGCCTCGATGCCCTGCGCGATGTCGAGCAGGGCGTCATCGCTGCGGGTCGCCAGCTGCCTGGTCGCCTCGACCTGCTGATCGCCGCGCTCGACCATCTTGTTCATCGACGCGTGGATACGCTCCATCGTCGAGTGGAACTCCTTGACCGTGGCCGCGGTGCGCTCGTCGGTGGCCGCCGCGCGCGCCAGCGCCTGCTCGACGTTGGCGAGCATCTGCGGCAGCTTCGTGACCGTCGCCGCCATCTGCTCGCCGAGCGCGCTCTGCTTCTCCATGTGGACCGACAGCGCACGCAGCGTATCGAGCTGTTGCTGGCCGATCGCCGGCAGCGAGGTCAGTGCGCCGGTCGCCTGGACCAGCTGCTCGAGCTGACCGTCGGTCTTGGCCTGCGAGCCGCGCAGCAGCGTGGTCAACTCCTGGAAGTGCGAGCCCAGCGCCACCATCGCCTCTTCGCGATCGGACAGCTTGCGCGTCGATCGTCGCTCGGCCGGCGCACCGGTCGCGATCTCGCGGATCGGCTCGACGCGTTCGACATCGACCGGCTTCTTCGCGCCGCCGTTGCCGCCGTTGCCACCATTGGCCGCGGCTCCGCCCGGCGCGGCTCCGGGGGCAGAGGCATTGGGGGTAGAGCCACCGGGTGCGTTCCCGGGCAGCGGTCGCTTGCCGACCGGAGGAACGACGCCGCCACGCGCCGCAGCGGGATTGTCGACCCGAACCCGCGACGAGGAACCCCAGCGATCCTTGAGACGCTGGAAGAACGAACCCTTGTTGACCATGGTGCCCTCGGAACGACGCCGCAATCTGACGCGGCGCGTCGTTGATGTATCCACCGGCGACCTCGGTGCCCCTTGCCGGAAACCACCCGGCGCTGGAAAGGAGCACGCTGACCAACAGGTCGCCAACGCAGTCACGAGCCTAGCGCCGATCACCGTCGCCGACCAGTCGGCATTCGGCGAAGGTTCGTGAAACGTACGCGAGTTGTCCGGGGGAAGGATCTTGAACTTCGAGCCGGCCTCGCTACCTTCACCGCCCCTTCCGGTGCCCCTGCTCCGGATGAGTGCGATAGCACGACTTCGGCGGGGAGTTAGCTCAGTTGGTAGAGCGCTACAATGGCATTGTAGAGGTCAGGGGTTCGACTCCCCTACTCTCCACCACTCACCCCACGACCACTCACCCGCGACCCTCCGCGATCGCGAGCGCCGCCTCGATGCGCGCGATGTAGAGTTCCATCGCGTGATCCGAGATCGTGCGGCCCGCCGATCTCAGGTCGGCAGCGGCGTCCAGTGCATCGGCGAGCCAGCGGAACCAGTCGGCGCTGTCCGCCTGCAGCACCCCGCGGTCGTCGAAGTAGCGCACCTTGCCGATGTGATCGAAGCCCGAAAGCCGCGGCGGCACCCGGGTGACGATGTCGCGGCCGTTGACGAAGCGTTGCGAGCGAAGGCCGAGCTTCGCGTTCAGTTCGGCCGCGAAGGCGATGTCGCCGACGCGCGGCGACCCGAACGTGACCAGGTGCGTCGCCGGCAGCTCGGCGTGGCGGCAGGCGTGCAGCGTCGCCAGCGCCGCGCCGAGGCTGTGGCCGGTGAACACCAGCCGGCCACCGCCGGGGAGCTTCTTCCGGGACGCTTCGAGCTGATCGAACGTGGCCGAGAGGGCGCGGGCGAAACCACCGTGCACCCTGTTGCCCGGGTTGTCGGGGTCCTGCTGCAGCTTGAACCTGGCGTCGGCCACCCAATCCTCGATGCGGCTCGGCTCGGTGCCGCGGTAGCAGACCACGATGTCGTCGTCGCCGTCACCGTTGCTGCGCTGGCAGAGCATGGCCTGGGTGCTGCCCTCGTCGGCCCAGTCCTTGACGTCGAAGCCACAGCTCTTGGCGAAGCGGCTGGCGACGGACTCATCGAGGTAGGCGATCGCCGACAGGCGGGCGCAATCGAGGGCCAACCGCAGCTGCGCGACCTCCGGTGTCGGCGCCGCCGCTCCGGGCCCGCCTACGAGGGCGAGTCGATCCGCGACACCCTGCCAGTAGGCCTCGTCGAGCTTCGGCCGCGCGACGGCTTCGGCTCCGGTCGGGGCTGCCGCTGAGGCCGAGGCGGGCACCGCTGTGGCAGCCGGTTCACCCTTGCCGGCCTTGTCGTCATCGCCCTTCGCACCCGCATCCTTGGCGCCGCCGGCGCTGCGAAGACTGGCGAGCTTGCCGAGCACCTGGAACCAGAACGGGGCGCCGAGGCTCGCCGCGATGACAGTGAGCAGGAGCCCGAGCCATTTCATGTCCTTCGCAAGGGCATCGCCATCCTGCCAGCCGAGCGGCAGCTCGACCTCGTGGGCCAGCTTGCCGAGCAGGTCCTTGGCCTCCCGGGCACTCGAACCCGCGCCGCCTGCCGGAGCCTCCTTGGCCTCGGCCTTCTCGGTCGCGGCCGTGGTCGCATCGGTCACACCTTGGGCAGAACCCGAACTCGGCGCGCGCACGGCGCTCGGCGGGTTGTCGCGAATGCTCTGCCCGAGCGCCACCATCTGCGCCCGGACCGCGGGCTCGCGGTACATGACCTTGGCCAGCTCGATGGCATCGGCATCGGCCATGACGACGACGACGAACGCGAAGATTCCGGACGCCAGCTGCGCCCGACGGCGGTACCAACCGGTGGCCCGTTCCATGGTCTGGTCGAAACGCTCCCCGAGCGCCTTGGTCACGGCGGCGAGAACCGCGGTGTTGCGTTGCCGAGCCGCGCTCGGCACCTGACCGTCGGCGCGCGCGAGGATCGAGCGCAGTTCGGCCTGCAGGCAGGAGGCGGACTCCGAGTTGTCGGCAGCGGCCTTGGCCCAGCCCTCGGCCTGGCTGGTCAACCGCATCAACCTCAGGTCGTCGCGGGCCAACTGCAATTCCCGTTGCGTCACATCCGCCGGTTCGGACCACTGCTCGAGCACGACCTCGGCGAAGACCGCCGCCGGCACGAACGACGGTCGCCGCTGTCCCTTCCTGAACCCGAACCGATCCGGCGGCGAGAGCGTCCGGATGCGTGGATGCGCGTAGAAAGCGCGCTTGCCATCCTCGCCCAGCAGCTGCGCGACGCCGAGTGCCAGCACCCGTGGGCGCGAGGCAGTCGCGCTGGCCCAGGCCTCGTTGAGTGCCGAGACCACGATGCTGAGCACGAGGAAGACCACGACGAGACCGATCAGGACTTCGAGGATCGACGAACCGAACATGCTTCACTCCTTCGCTGAGAGCACGACCATAGCCGGGCCCGGACCGGCGATCAAAGCCGGACCGTGCCCGGGTCGCGCCGCGACCGCGACCATCCGATCAGCGGCGCTGATGCTCGGGCGCGACCCACCACCGCTCCGGCCACAGGCCGCGTGGCCCCGGCTCGGCGTTCTCGATGTGCCGGTTGAAGAGGATCGACGAGCGCGGGTGCACGAGGAAAGTGAACGGCTGCTCGCGATAGACAAGCTCGTGCAGCTGCCGCCACAGCTCGGCTCGCCTGTCGGGCTCGAGTTCGCAGCGCGCCGCCGCGGCGAGGCGATCGGCCTCGGGGTCGGACCAGGAGCCGTCGTTGTCCATCCCTTTGCTGTGGACGTACGCGTACGGGTCGCCCCAAGGCCTGAAGGAGAGGTTCTCGACCAGGCCGTCCCAATCCAGGCGCAGCTTGCCGGCGACGTACGCCTTGAAGTCGACGCGCTCGACGTCGACCTGGACGCCGATGCCCTTGGCGGCATCGACGAGCAGGCTCGTGGCATAGTCCATCGGCCCGCCGTCCCTGACGGTCAGGACTTCGACGCGCAGCGGTTTGCCATGATCCGGATCGAGCCCCGCCGCGGCGAGCAGACGTCGGGCCTCGACGACATCCAATGACAACGGCTGGGTATGGACGGGGTAGCCCGGCGACCCCGGCTTGGCGAACGCCATGGCGGGCTCGACCGCATCCGCGAAGCGGCTGACGATCGCATCCCGATCGATCAACATGCCGAGCGCGCGACGAACGCGGACATCGGCGAATGCCGGCTTCCTGCAGTTCCAGCGGATGCCGATGACGCCGAGGGTCTCGTAGTCGTAGATCAGCGGGCGATAGTCGGCGGCGAGCTCGGGGCGTTGGCGATAGACGGCATCGACCGACCAACCGCCGAGCCAGTCGATCTCGCCCTCGAGCAACGAGGTGAAGACCGCGGTTCCCTCGCGGAACAGAAGCCGCATGCCGGCCAGGTTCCAGGTGCCCGGCATCGCCTCGCGACGCCAGTGATACGGATTGCGCGTCAGCGTCAGTTCCTGGCGCCGGGTCCAGGTCAGCGGCCCGTCATCATCGCTCGGCAGCTGGAACGGCCCGGTGCCCGGCCCGCAGTCGCGATCGATCTGCCCGAGCCGGGTCGCGAACTCGGCGGACTCGACCGCGGGCAGCGGTTCGCCGAGCCGCCTGCTGATGGCGGCGACCCGGCGGACGAAGAACTCGCGCTGCGCCACGAGCCAGCGCTCGCCGACGGCCCTGACCGCCGCGTAGTGGAGTTCCCGAAAGGTCACCCGCAGGTGACGGTCATCGAGGGCCTCCGCCGCCGCCACCCGACCGAAGGCATCGCCGATGAAGCCGAGCGGCACGTGACCGGCCCGAGCCAGCTCCCAGCCGAACAGCACATCGGCCATCGTGACCGGCGTGCCGTCGCTGAAGCGCACGCCATCGCGAAGAACGAACGTGCATGACATGGCGTCGGCGGCGAGCTGCCACGATGCGGCCAGCGCCCCGCGCAGCTCGCCGGTCACGGGGTCGGTGTCGACCAGCCCTTCGTGGGTGAGACCGAGCACGAACCGTCGCGCCACGGTGCCGTGACTCGTGAACGGATTGACGTCGTCGGGCTCCGATGTGACGCCGGCGTAGAAGTGCCCCTGCGGCAGACCGTGCCGGTACTCGACGCCCCCGCCAGCCGGTGGCTCACCGCCTTGTGGCGCAGCCGACTCGGGCGGCGGCGCGACCTGCGACCCGGCGCCCGACAGCAGCCCGAAGCCGACGATCAGGCCGATGGCACCGGCCAGCACGGCCAGCGACAGCGACAGCGCGCGGATACGGCCAGACATTGGGGGACATCCTACGTCCGACGCCGAACGCGGGCTAACCCGGCGCGCGTAGCGTCGACACCAATGTCACACCGGCCCAGACCGCGAGCAGGCCGAGCACGTTCTGCGCCGCCAGATTGACCAACAGCCGCAGCCACTGTCGCTGCTCGAGCAGCTGGTTGCAGTCGAAGGCGAAGGTCGAGAACGTCGTGAACGCGCCGAGGAAGCCGACCAGCACGGCAGCCTGAATGAGCGGTGTCCAGCGGCCATGCCCGACCGCCCAGCAGAGTCCGAACAACAGGCAGCCGAGCACGTTCACGACCAGCGTGCTCAGCGGGAAGGCGCCGCACCAGCCACGGATCAGCTCGGACAGCAGGAACCGCGAGATCGCGCCCAGCGCACCGGCGCAGGCAACGGCGACGACAACCGACCAGGACATCGACGGCAGAATCTAAGTCGGCGCTGCCGATGTTGCCTGCAGGACTCCTACTTCTTCGGGTAGGTCTTGAGCACCCACTCGCGCCATCGGGTGTCGAAGGTGGCCGCATCGAGCTCGAACAGCTCGATCAGCAGCTTCTGCGCCTTGGTCGCGACATGGGCGGCCGGCACCGCGCCGCCGACCGCCGGCGGCATGCTCTTCAGCTGTCCGATCATGAGCCCGACCTTCTCGCGATCGAGCTGCAGCAGATAGTCGACCCGGGACCAGGACTGCGAATGGGCGTGATAGCCCATCTCCTCGAACTTGGTCCACTTCACCATCTGCTCGAAGGTGAAGTAGGCGCCGTCGTGCTGGGCCCGGCGCCGCACCTTGACCGGCCAGTTGGCCTGCTTGTCATCCTGGGAGACGGCCTCGGTGTCGAGGATCTGCACGTTGACGACGTCGCTCGGCACGGCCAGCGCGAACGAGTGGGCCAGTCCCTCGTCGAGCCACATCGGCAGCTGCATGTGGAAGCCCTTGTAGCCGTTGAGCAGGTTGTGGGTGACGGCATAGGTCACGTGCCCCTGCAGGGCGATGCTGTCGAAACCCTCGAGTCCCTGGGCGGCCACCGCAGCGACCAGCTGATGCGTCTTGGTGTGATACCATCGCATCGAAGTGTCGGCCTTGGTGTTACAGAAGCGCTCGAAGTAGCGCGCCAGGTCCGACTCCTTCTGGAACAGCAGCACCAGGAACTTGTCGCCCATGCCGAGATAAGGACCATTCGGCGGTTCCTTGCCCTGGCCGAAGTCGGCATCGGTCACGCCGAGCAGAGCCTGCACCTCGCCATAGAGCTTCTCGAGCCGGTAGGCATAGAGATGCAGGCGGATCCAGGGCGTCAGCTTCTTGGGCTTCTCGGGGAACTTCTTGAGCCGCTTCCTGACCTCCTTGATCTCGTTCTTGAGGAACTTGCGCTTCTCCTGCCCCTCGGGCCAATTGACGGTCTTGAAGTTGAAACCGATGCGGAAGTGCGCGGTCTCGAGCCAGAGGAAGCGCCCCTTGCCGAGCACGGTCTCGATGTCGTCGCTGGTCTTGAAGTCGGCCCAGGGGAACGGCCCGTAGGAGATGATCCCGGCCTCCTTCATGAGTTCGGGGTCCTGTTTGGTGAAGGGGTCTTCGCGGCCGGCCTTGAGGACGTCCTCGTCGTCCTTGGTCGCGTTCTCCTTCTCCGGGTCCTGGGCCAGGCAGGCGGCCACGAGGCAAGTCGCGACCAGGAACTGAAACAGTGACTCGAATGGCTTCATCGGCGATGCGCTGCGGTTGGCGAGGACAGGGACCCGGGACGGGTCGGCCTACTTACTCCTCGACTGGCCCGAGGGTAACCAGAAGTGCGGCCCACTTGGAGCCGCAACCAGCGGCCGGGCAAAGCGCGCGAGTCGCAAAGAGAACGAGCCTGCGCCCTCGCGGGTCACAAGCTCGTTCGCGTGCTGGAGCCGAGGCCGTCGCGGCCCCTCCAGAATCAGTTGCCGGTGCCCGAAGGCTCGCCGGCGGCGTCACCTTCGTCCAGAGCCTTGAGCGCGAGCGCGCGCAGCTCCTTCTCCTCGGCCATCAGCTTGGCGCGATCCTTGGCCAGCTTCTCGAGCTGTTGGTCGAGCTGCTTGAGCTTCGGCGCCTTCAGGCCCCGCTTCTCGATCTCGCGATCGATGCGGTTCTTGATCTCCTGCTCGAGGCCGTCGACGCGATCGTACTGATCGAGGATCTTGCGCAGCTGCTTCAGCGACCTCTTCGCGTTGCCTTCGTAGCAACGGTCGAGGAAGGAGAACATCGTGTTCCACAACACGGTCTGCGACTGATCGCCGGGCAGCGGCTGCTTGTTGCCGCCATCGGGATCGGCGAAGAACAGGTGCGGGATCTTGTCGCCTTCCTTCTCCGGCTTGAACAGGTTGGTCAGCGGGTGATCCCGCTCCATGATGTTCGGCGGCAGCTTGACGCAGCGGAACCAATGCGTGAGCAGAACGGTCTGCTCGTTGTCGAGCGACCGGCTCAGCAGCGCGTGATCCGTGCCCTTGCACTTCTCGCACTCGCGCAGGATCAGCAGCGGTCGACGATCGCCGTCGGTGACGAGCTCGTAGGCCTGCTCGATCGGCAATGCCCGACGCGCCTGCACGGCGACGGTGCGTCCATCGGTGGGACGATCATCCGTTACCGGCTTCCACACCGGGTAGGTCCAGTCGATCTCGAGGATCTTCTTGGCCGTCTTCTTGCGCGTGAAATCCAGAGCAATGCCACCGCCCGCGCGCGGACCCGCGCCCGCCGAAGGACCTGCCGATGCTCCACCACCACCACTAGTGTTCGCCCAACTGGGCGGACCGCCGGAGCCACCACCTCATCACTGGGGCGCGGCAGGGCGTGCGAGCAGCAGCCCCATCGAAACGCAGACGACAGGAACGATCATCTTCTGAAACACTTAGGCCTCCTGACAGGGGGCCCGTCTTGCGACGGGTGGAATCGAGCAGACGCCGACCGGGCAGGTGGTGGCGTAGGCTCGGCAGCATAGCCGGTTGCATCGGTCCGGCAACACCCCTGGCATGAGATCCAGAGCCGAATCTCCCAGAGCCGAACGACCCATGCCGCCGCCCGTAATGGGGAGGGGACGCCCGGTCGGCCCCGGCTTCCCCGATCTCGGCGGTTGACTCGATGCGCCGGCCTCGTCACGCTCCCCGCCGCCATGACCGCCCCCTCTGCCGCCGGCCCCACTGATTCGTGGGAGTCGATCTCCGCCGCCCTGCAGGACCGCTACCCGGGCCAGCGCCCGAGCGTGTTGTTCTGCCTCTGGAAGCTGCAGCAGGATCCGGCAGCCTCGCTGCGCGACTTCCGCGACGAGGCCGAGGCACGCGACATCCCGATCGCCGGCCGGGCCCTGCACTCGGCCAAGGTCCTGCTCGGATTGAGCGAGCCCTCGACGCGCCGCAAGAAGGGGCCGAAGCCGGCCATGGCGACGGCGGTTCGCAAGCGGGGCGCCGCGACGGCAACCGATGGCAAGGGGTCGATCGAAGACACCCTGCTGGCCGCCGTTCGCCGCATCCAGACCGACGCCGGCCAACAGGCGGAGCGGCTGCGCCTGGCCGTGCGCGAGGCGATCACGATCCTCGAACGCGCGCTCGACGACTGATCACGAGCGGCGGGACGGAGTCCGAGGCGAGTTCAGGCCAGCGAAGCGGACCCTGCGACCCTGCGGAAGCGGGTGCCGAAGCGCAGCAGCGGCCGCTCGATGATCCAGTACGAGGCCACGGCCACGGCGAACGTCACTGAGACCGCGAGCACGACCGCGGCCGCCGACGGCGCCGGGAACAGGAGCCAGCCGTAGACCGGGAAGTGGTACAGGTAGAGGCCGTAGCTGATGCGGCCGATGCTGCGCGGCAACCAAGCCTGCAACGGCCGCACCACCACCGTCGAGGCGAACGCGCCGGCCAGAACGCTGAGCACGACCCCGGCGGCGAAAGCGCCGCTGTGGACCAACCACAGTGCCGGCGTGTAACGCAGCGGCAGACCGAAGCCGAACAGCTGCGGCGCATGCGCGAACCAGAACACCGGCCACGAGGCGATGCCGGCCACGACCAGCAAGAGCCCGATCAGCGCCGAGCGGCCGGGTCGCCGGCGCAGCCACGATTCAGCGAAGGCCATGAGGCAGCCGGCGCCGAGGCTGAAGAACCGGAACGGTGAGCCCTGCCGGACCAGCGACACGCTGTAGCCGAACTCGAACCAGTAGCAGGCGAGGACGGCCAGGATCACGGCCAACGGCATGATGCCGAACGTCATGATGCGTCGCGCCCACGGCCCAGGCGCGAAGGCGGTGACCAGCGGCCACAGCAGATAGAAGTGCTCCTCGACGCACAGCGACCACGTGTGCCGCATCATGCTGACGTCGCCGTGATCGACGAAGTGGAAGTTCGACAGGTAGACCGCGCACCACGGCAGCGATGGCCCCGGCCGCACCACCGCCATGACGGCGATCAGCAGGTAGTAGATCGGGAAGATGCGCAACAGCCGCCGCAACAGGAACCACCGCACCGGCTGCCGGCGGCGACGTTCGGCGAGCAGGATGCGCGTGATCAGGAAGCCGCTGAGGACGAAGAAGATCTCGACGCCCATCTCGCCCGGCATGACGACGCTGCGGAGGTCGGCGAGCCAGGTCGGGTAGCCCGGCGTGTCGGGCTTTATGTGGCTCCACATCACCAGCAGCACGGCGATGGCGCGCAGGCCGTCGAGCGCCGGCAGATAGGCCAGGCGGTCCGCGACCGACTCATCGGGCCGGGCCGGGCCGACCACTCATGCCTCCGCGATCTCGGGGGACAGGTCGGCGAGGTCGATCGCGCCGCCGTCGCCGAGCGCCACCGCGCGCTGTATCTCGTTCTGCAGCTGGCGCACGTTGCCGGGCCAAGGTGCCCGCAGCAGGGCGGCAGCCGCGGCCGCCGACAGCTCCGGCCGGCGCCCCATGCTGGCGCCGGCCGCGGCGAGGAATCGCCGCGCCAACACCAGGATGTCGTCGCCGCGCTCGCGCAATCGCGGCATCTCGATGCGGAGCACGTTGAGGCGGAAGAACAGATCCTCGCGGAACGTGCCGGCCTTGACCCGCCGTTCGAGATCCTGGTTGGTGGCGGCGATCATGCGCACGTCGATCTTGCGCACCTTGCTGTCGCCGACCGCGCGCACCTCGCCCTCCTGCAGGACCCGCAGCAGCTTGGCCTGCAACGGCAGCGGCATCTCGCCGATCTCGTCGAGGAACAGGGTGCCCTTGTGGGCGGCCAGGAAGTGACCCGGATGGTCGGCGATGGCGCCGGTGAAGGCTCCCTTCTTGTGGCCGAACAGCACCGACTCGAGCAACGTCGCCGGGATCGCGGCGCAGTTCTCGGCCACCATCGGCCCCTGGCTGCGCCGGCTCAGCTCGTGCAGGGCCTGCGCCACCCGTTCCTTGCCGGTGCCGCTGTCGCCGGTGATCAGCACCGGCGCGTTGGTCGGCGCGAACTTGCCGATCAGCTTGCGCAACGCGAGCATCGGCGGCGAGCTGCCGGTCAGTCCGTGCCACTCGTGTTCGTCGCCGTCGGCGGCGACCTCGGCCCGGTACGGCTGCAGCAATCGCGCGAGCTCGTCGGGCAGCTCGTCGAGCAGCTCGGGCGCGGTCTCGTGCGCGCGCCGCACCAGCTCGGCGAGCGCGCCGAGGATGGCGTCCCGGCCTTCGGCCGCGCCGCCGTTCGCGTTCGCATCGGCCGTGCTCACCAGGTGCCGTCCTCGATCAGATCCAGACCGGCGTACTCGAGGACGAACTCACGCTCGTTGCCATCGTCGAAGCGTACCACGGCCCGTGCCGAGATGCCGCGGCCGGCGAGCCGGCGGACGACACCCGAGCCGTATTCCTGATGCCGGACGCGCACCCCGGGACGCATCGCGGCCAGCACCTCGGGGTCGATCGACACGGTCCAGCCGGTGTCGTGGGCGAGATCGTCGTCGACATCGTAGCGCCGCCAGGACGGCGCGTAGTCCTCGATGCAGCCCTTCGGCAGCTCCTTCAGGAAGCGCGACGGCCGCATCGACTCGGTGCTGCCGGCGACCATCCGCTCGCGCGCGTGCGACAACATCAGCGTCCGGCGCGCCCGCGTCAGCGCGACGTAGGCGAGCCGGCGTTCCTCCTCGAGCGCGGCGGGATCTTCCATGCTGCGGAAGCTCGGGAACACGCCCTCCTCGAAGCCGGCGATGCAGACGTGGTCGAACTCGAGACCCTTGGCGGCGTGGATCGTCATCATCTGCAGCGCCGGCCCGTCGTCGGCCGCGTCGGCCGAGGTCAGCAGCGCGACGTGCTGCAGGTAGCCGGCCAGGCCTTCGACGTCGTCACCCGGGTCGTCGTCGTACTGGATCGCGTCGCTGACCAGTTCCTTGATGTTGTCCTCGCGCGTGCTGTCCTCGGCGTCGCCGAACCCGGTCGCGTGCCGGACGTAGTCGGTGCCGTCGAGGATCAGCTTGAGCGCGGCGTGGGCACCGTAGCGCGCCGCGTCGCGGGCGCGTTCGAGCGTGTCCGCCAACGCCAAGAGCCCCTTGCGCGCCTTCGCCGACAGGCCGGCGTGTAGCGCCGGTTCGGCGATGGCCTCGCGCAACGACATGCCCTCGGCGAACGCCACCTGCCGCAGCTTCTCGAGCGAGGTCTTGCCGACGCCACGCGGCGGCACGTTGACGATGCGCGTCATGCTGACGTCGTCGAGCGGGTTGACGAGCACGCGCAGGTAGGCGACGAGGTCCTTGATCTCGCGGCGCTGGAAGAACGTCTGTCCGCCGATGATCGTGTACGGGATGCCGGCGTTCTTGAGCGCCTGTTCGAGCGCCCGCGACAGCCAGTGGGCGCGGTAGAAGATCGCGATCTGATCGAGCGACGCGCCCGCCTGCCGCAGCTCGCCGATGCGATCGGTGATGGCCGCCGACTCGTCGGTCGCCGACGCCGCCCGGAAGCGGCGCAGCGTCTCGCCGGCCGGATTCGCGGTCGTGAGCCGTTTGTCGAGGCGCTGCCTGTTGTTGGCGATCACCGTCTCGGCGGCATGCAGGATGGTGGCCGTGCTGCGGTAGTTCTGCTCGAGCCGGACGATCCGGACCGGCTCGTAGTCGTTCTCGAACTCGAGGATGTTGCGCACCTCGGCGCCGCGGAAGCTGTAGATCGACTGGTCCGGGTCGCCGACGACGCAGAGGTTGCCGGGCGGCGGGCACAACAGCTTCAGCAGGTCGTACTGCACCCGGTTGGTGTCCTGGAACTCGTCGACCAGGACCCACGGAAAGCGCTCGCGGTAGTCCTCGGCGACGGCCGGGAACTCGCGCAGGATCTGCAGGAACAACAGCAGCAGGTCGTCGAAGTCCATCGCGCCCTGGTCGCGCATGCGCTCGTGGTACGGCGTCCACAGCCGGCTCACGGCGCGGGCGATGTCGTCCTCGCCGAGCACGGTCGGGTCGGGCGGCTGCCCCGGCATGCCGAGGGCGGCGTTCTTCAGCCGGCTGATGGTGTTGCCGATCGCCGCCGGGCGGATCTTGGTGGTGTTGATGCCGGCGTCCTGCATCAGCTCCTTCAGGCAGCTGTCGCGATCGTCGGTGTCGAAAATCGAGTAGTCGGCCGGATAGCCCAGGCGGTGGCCGTCGCGCCGCAGGAAGCGGGCGCAGGCCGAATGGAACGTCGCCACGCGCTCGTAGTCGCCGCCGAGCTGCTGGACGCGACCGGCCATCTCGCCGGCCGCCTTGTTGGTGAACGTCATCGCCAGCACGCCGCTGCTCGGCACGCCGCGTTGGAGCAGCCGCGCGATGCGGCGGGTGACGACCCGCGTCTTGCCCGAACCGGCCCCGGCCAGCACCATCAACGGGCCCGCGCCGTGCTCGACGGCGAGGGCCTGTTGGTCGTTGAGGTCAGCCAGGATCGGGTCGTGCATCGGTCCGTGGCAGCATAGGGACGGCGGCCGGGCAGTCCACCGCGCTACCGACCGCGGTCGCCGGCGATCAGATCGCAACGGCGATGACGCTGGACCGCGGGCGCACGATGCTGGACGCTCTGCCACCGATGCACCACTCCGAGCGCGAAGTTCCGAACCGCCCCGCCGGCAGCTTTGCGCGCGCGTACGCCATCGTCATCGTCATCGCCATGCTGATGATGGCGGTGCTGTGGCTGCTCACGGCGACCTACAACATCCGGCTCGGCAGCGCATGAGGGCCGTCGACTGGATCGTGTTCGTGCTGTTCCTGGCCTACGTCGTCTGGGACGGCATCCGCCGACGCGCCGCCGCCAAGGACCTCGACGGCTACTACGCCGGCGGTCGCTCGATCCCGTGGTGGGCCGCCGGCCTGTCGATCATGGCGACGCAGGCCAGCGCGATCACGGTGATCGGCACCACCGGCCAGGGCCACGAACACGGCATGGACTTCGTCCAGACCTACTTCGGGCTGCCGTTCGCGATGGTCCTGCTCTGCATCTTCCTGGTGCCGTTCTACCGCAGCCGCGCGGTGCTGACGCCGTACGAGCTGCTCGAGGCCCGCTTCGGTCCGGTGACCCGCTCGCTGGCCAGCCTGATCTTCCTCGCCTCGCGCTGCCTCGCGCTCGGCTTCGTCATCTACGCCCCGAGCGTCGCGCTGAGCGCGATGATCGGCATCGAGACCTGGCAGGCGACCCTCGCCGTAGGCCTGCTGACGACGCTCTACACCACGATCGGCGGCGTCGCGGCCGTGATCTGGACCGACGTCAAGCAGATGGTCGTGATCCTGGCCGGGCTGTTGCTGGTCGGCTTCGTGCTGCTGCGCGACCTGCTGCCGGTCTTCGATTTCGGCCAGATCCTCGACCTCTGCGGCGCCGCCGGCAAGCTCAACGCGCTCGAGGCCGAACCGGCCAGCACGTCGCTGTGGCCGCGAACGCTCGACATGGTCAGCAGCGAGCAGGGCACGCCGAGCTTCTGGGAGGAGAAGTACAACCTCTGGTCGGGCCTGTTCGGCGGTCTGTTCCTGCACCTGAGCTACTTCGGCTGCGATCACAGCCAGGCCCAGCGCCTGCTGACCAGCAAGGACGCCGACCAGAGCCGCAAGAGCCTGCTGCTGTCGGCGTTCGCCAAGGTGCCGATGCAGTCGTTCGTGCTGCTGCTCGGCGTGCTGATGTGGCTGTTCTACTCGGTGCACGGCCAGCCGCTGCTCTACAAGACGACGCAGGTCGAACGCGCCGCGCTGCCCGAGTACTCGCAGCGCATGCAGGAGGTGCAGCTGCGTTTCGACGCCGCGCTGGCCGAACGCACCGCGGCCATGCAGCTCTTGGCGGCGCTGCCCGACGGCCCGGCCTCGGACCGGGCGGCATTGCAGCGCTTCCAGCACTCGGTGATCGCGGTCAAGGACATCCGCGCCGAGGCCCGCACGATCTGCAGCGGCGAGGTCGATGCCGACGGCAAGCCGAAGGACGACAAGGACACCAACGACATCTTCTGCCGGTTCATCCTCGATCAGATGCCGCCGGTCGTGCTCGGCCTGATCATCGCCGCGATCTTCGCGGCGGCGATGTCGAGCATCGACTCGGTGCTCAACGCCCTCAGCGGCGCCACCGTCGTCGACTTCTACCGCCGCTGGCTGCGCCCCGACTGCAGCGAATCGCACGCGCTGCGGGTCGGCAAAGTGCTGACGCTGCTCTGGGGTGCGCTCGCGACCGCGATGGCGATGTTCCTCGGCGGCGGCGGCTCGGTCGTCGAGCTGATCAATCAGTACGGCTCGTTCTTCTACGGCTCGCTGCTCGGCATCTTCGCGCTGGCGCTGTTCGTGCCGCGCGCCGGCGGCCGCGCCGGCACGCTCGGCCTGCTCGGCGGCATGGCCAGCGTGCTGGCCGTCCACTACACGCTCAAGGTCGAGTTCCTGTGGTACAACATCATCGGCTGCCTCGGCGTGCTCGCGGTCGGTGGACTGGTGGCGCTGTTCGCGCGACGACCGCGCTGACATGAACGCGCGTCCCGCCACGCCCGCGACGGACTGGCGGCGCCGCTGCGGTGCCGCGCTGCCCTGGATCGTGCTCGTGGCCGCCCTCGGCCTGCTGTTCGCGCAGCGCACGATCGAGAACCTCGGCGAGTACGACCGCTACCCGGACATGGCCGAGGCGATCTGCCGCGGCGAGCTGCCGTTCGATCGCTTCCATCCGATGGTCTATCCGCTGGCCGCGGCGGCCGTCATGACCGTGACCGGCATCGACGCGTTCTCGGCCTGCCTGCTGCTCTCGGCCATCATGGCCGTGGTCATGGTCCGGGCCGGCGCCACCGTGGCCGAACGGTTGCGACCCGGCGCGCGGCGGCTGGCGACGTGGGTGCTCGCGACCAACGCCGTCGTCTGGTCGATGGCGATGACGGCGTCGGCGGACATCACCGGCGCCGCGCTGCTGATGGCTGGCATCGCGCTCGCTTCGCACCTGGGCGCGAGCCGCAGCCGCTGGCGGGCGTTGGCGATCGGCGCGCTGCTCGGCGGAGCCTGCGCCGTGCACAGCTCGCTGTTGCCGATCGTCGTCGCCGCCGCCGCCGTCACCGGCCTTTCGAGCCGCGACCTCCGCTGGAGCGGCGTGCTGATCACGGGCCTGGTCATCGGCTATCTGCCGCATCTGGTCACCGCCACATTGGCCGGCTACCCGCCGCTCGGCGACAGCTGGCACAGCATGTATCTGAAGGTCCGCTGCGACTACGACACGACCAGGTTGCAGGACGCGTACGACGATGGCTCGCTGCCCTCGCTGTGGCAGTTCCTGGCCGACGACTGGCGTCTGATCTTCGGCCGCGCCGCCGCCGACGGACTGTTCGCGGTTTCACGGTCGCTGCCGTTCATGCTGCTGGCACCGTTGCCCGCGTTGCTGCCGGTCGCGATCCCGCTGGCGGCGGTCGCGCTCGCCGCGCTGCCGCTGCTGTCGCGCCGCCGCATCGCGGGGATGCTGGTGGCGGCGCTGGCGCTGGCGCAGACCGCCTTCATCAGCCTGACGTTCAATCCGCTGCCGCGGTTGCTGCTGCCGAGCCTGGCCGTGCTGCTGATCGGACTCGGCATCGCCGCCGCGGCCCTGCGCCAACGCGGCCGCCGCGCCGGGATCGTGGCCGCGGCGCTGGTCACAGCGATCGCGGCCTGCGGCGGCTTCCGGGTGCGGCAGTTCCTCGCCTCCGAACCCAGCGCGGAAGTGGCCGTCGCCAGGGCTCTGCCGCCGCTCACCTCGCAGCCGATCGTCGCGCTCGCCACCTACCAACTGCTCAATCGCCACGTCGACTATCCGGCGCTGGCGTTCCGCCGGGCTCAGGTGAAGAACGGCGAGCAGGCGTGGCAGGCGGTCAAGAAGCAGATGTCGCGGCACGGCGCCTCGGTGATCCTGATCGGACGCGTGACGGCGGCGGAGCTGTTCGCGGCCATCGTCGACGCGCCCGTGCCTGGAGACTTCCGCGTCCTGCATCGCGACGCCGACACCTTCGCCGCCGAACGAACGGTGCCGAAGTCGAACTGGGTCACCGCGGTCGAGGCGGGTCCGGAGCCGATCCGAAGCGGTCAGCCCTGTCAGCTGACGGCGCGCCTCACCGACGAAGCGGAGGCGGACTCGATCGCGCAGGTCGGCATCGCCGCGGTCGGCCCGGACGGCGGCCGCCACCTGCTGCCGCTGGAACCGCTCGGTGATGGTGCGTACCGCTGCGAGCATGCGTTCGCGACCGCCGGCCGCTGGCGGCTGCAGGCGATCGTGTTGCGCAGCACGGGCCAGGTCCTGCGCGGCGTGGAGCACGAGCTGGTCGTCGTCGAGTAGCGGACGCGAGCGTTTGCCTCCCACCGCGGGCTCAACGGCTCAACCGCCAAGGGGGACCGCAGCCGACCAGGATCACGGCCTCGCAGGTTCTCGGCGCCACATCGCACCCGGATGGAGCCCGAGGACCGGAGCGAGCCTGGCGCCTATGGCGCCGGCGACCGAACCGCTCGCTCGCCACCTACAGCAGCATCAGCCAAGACGGATTCTGGCATCATTGCGGCCGTGACGTGGTGCAGCTGCCGGTGACCGGTAGCCGCAGAATTGAACAGGTCCGTGAACCCGGAGGTGCTGCTGGCTTCCAGTCCGGATCAACGGTTCTGTTCAGCGATGGACCTGCGGCGGTGGGCAGATGCGAAGAGGTGTTCTCCGCAGGGGCTTGACGCGGTCGGATCCACGGTAGGATTCACAGGTCTGCGAAGCTGCGGCACCACGCGGTGACGGGTTTTTTTCGAAGACAGAGTTGGGCCGGTGAGAATGGAGTCCCCCATGAAACTCAGCAGAGACGATTCAGTCGCCGCACGTCGTGATCGCTGGATGGACGCGTGCGGGCTGTCGGCGTTCCTTTCGTTCTTGCTCATCGTTGGCCACGTTGCAGGCCCATCGATTGCCGGAGTGAGCATGGCCTACTCCGGAGGCGGCGCGGTCGTTCTCGGCATCGGTGCAACTCTGTGCCTGGTGGTCAAGTCAGGGTCGGCCCGCCTCGCGTCGTCGATTGGCCTCTTGAGCCTGATGGTTCTCCGAGCCCTCTGTCCCATCAGGCCGGATCTCTTCGTTGCTGAGCACGGTGAGTTGTCCACAGTAGACGCAGCTGGACTGGTGCTCCTGATCGTCGCGGCCACCTTGATGGTCAGTATTGCGACGCGGCGCGTCTCTTCGGGGCCCAACACGACGCAGCAGCCGACCGGCGCCCCAAGCGGCGCCGGCAGCTGAGCGGCTGATCCGTTGGACAGGCTCAGCTGGCATGGACGTTCATCACGAGATTCGACTGGATGCGGACTCGGCACTCGTCCTGTTCGAGTTCCTGTCGCGCCTTGAGGATGACGACAAGCAGTCGATCGATGACGCGTCCGAGGAGTTCGTCCTCAGCCGGGTCCATGGGTTCCTACAGAGGGCGCTCGTCGAGCCGCTGAAGCCGGACTACCGCGAGTTGCTCGAGCAAGCGCGCTCGCGCATCAGGCGTCAAGCCGGTGTAGAGTAGCTGTCCAAGCGAAAGCAGCAGTCGAGCCAGAAGCCGCACGGGCGAGGAACCCCGAGGCGCAGGAAGACCAAGGGCAAGTAGCCCATCCGCGGCTCGCTGCTGAGTCGCATCTACGTTGGGCAGGCAGATGCGCATGTCATCCACATCAAGACGTCGTTCACCGGGCATCCTGTCGGAGGTGTTCGGAGTGGTGCTCGGGTTGGTGGTCACGTGTGTCGTGGCCATGATCCTTCAAGGGACCTTGGTCGGAGCCTTGGCCATGACCGGCTTGATCCGAGGCCCGCATGACCCAGGGCGGGCGACCCCGATTGAGACCTGGTGTGTTCACAACTGGCCGCTTCTCGTGATCGTGGAGCTGCTCGTAGGAGGCCTTGTCGCCAGGCATGTCTGTCGGCCACTCTTCCAAGGCAAGCGGAACCGGATGGCCTGAGTCTGCAGCGTTTCTGGGCCCTAGCC
>JAGQRA010000384.1 GCA_020425885.1 Planctomycetota bacterium
CAAGGCCGCCCTGCACTGGCGCGCCACGCGCATGCTGCTGCGGCCGGGACTCTGCGGTGCACTCTGCCGCCGGCCGCGCCTGGTGCCGCGTCTCGAGCCTCGGGCCGAGATCAGCTGACGCGCCGCAAGGCCACGCGCGCCAACAGCCCCAGGTGTCCGGCGATCGTCCGCAGCACCTTCATCTTCGAGGCTCCGAAGCGGCGCACGCCGAGCACACAGGGATGTTCGCGCACGGTGCCGCCGCGACGCAGCACCCGCACCAGCAGCTCGGCCGTGCCGAGGAAGCCATCGTTGTCGAGCGGCAGGTCGGCCACGGCAGCGCGACGGTAGAGGCGGAAACAGCTCGTCCAGGTCGCGACTTCGCTGCGCAGCAGCAGGCGATAGCAGCGCGACAACGTGCGCGACAGCAACAGCCGCCACCCGGGCACGCCGCTGACGCCGCCGGCGTGATGGTAGGGCGAGGCCGTCACGACATCCGCGTCGGCGAGCAGCGGCAACATGGCGGCGATCTCCATCGGATCGTACGACAGATCGGCGTCGATCGAACCGCAGACCGCCGCATCCGTCGTCCGGATCCCGGTTCGGATCGCGGCGGCGAGACCGCGGTTGCGATCGTGGCGTTCGAGCCGGAAGCCGGCGGCGGCCGCGAACCGCTCCTGCAGCAGGACCCAGGTGTCATCGACGCTACCGTCGTCGACGAGGACGAAATCGACCGCGACGATCGGCAGCAGTCCGACGCGCAGCTGCTCGAGCGCCGCGGCCAGCGCCGGGATCCCCGCCGCCTCGTCCTTGAGCGGCACGATCACGGCAAGTCGTTCGGGTCCGGACGCTGTCACCGCGGGGTTGTAGCCGACGCCCGGAGCATCGCCACGGCTTCTTGTCTACATCAGCCGCTCGACGACGGCAGGGACCTCGTGCACGAGTTCGCTGACCACTGAGCCCAGCACCGGCGTGCCGAGCGAGCGCAGGTAGGAGATGTTGCGTTGGACGACGTCGGCGCGATGCCGATTGGCCTCGACGACGAGCACCACCGCGTCGAGCGCGCGAACGACGAGGCTCGCCTCGGGCGCGCGATTCAGGCCGGGGACGTCGACCAGGCACAGCGCGTGATCGACGAGCAGCTTCTGCAGCACCTCGCGGAAGGCCTCGCCGGTGAACGCCCAGAACGGATCCGGCGCCTCACCCGCGGGAACGAAGTCGACGCCGCTGGCCACCGCCGCCCGGATCGCGTCTCTCAGGGTGACCTTCCCCGCCAGGACCTCGGCCAGCCCCGGCGTCGGCGTCGCCTGGAACACCTCGGCCAGCGTGCTCGTGCGCAGCGCGGCTTCGACGAGCGCGACGTGCTGGCCCTTGCTGCCGAGGAACAGCGACATGTTGGCCGCCAGCGTGTTCGAACCCTCGCTCTCCCCGATCGCGCAGAAGCCGATCGTGCGGTGGGTCTCGAGCACGCCGCGCTGCAGCATGTTCGACCACATGTAGCCGAGTTCGGTGGCGATGATCTCCGAGCGCAATCCTCTGGGTCGCCCCGACTCGCCGTGGGCCAATGCCTGCTTGCTCATGGTCACAGTCCCCGCCGACGACGGAACGCGTGTCGCTTCAGGTTGCGCTGGTCGAGGCGAGGCATGACCCCGATCACCGCCAGGCCCTCGAGGTCCTCGAGGTCCTCGCGAGTGCGCACGACGCGGTCCGGCAGCGCCAGCAGCAGGACCAGGCCGAGGCCGAGGAACAGTCCGACGAGGGTCGCGCCGAGGATCAGCTTGCTGCGGTTGGGCGCCTCCTTCTCGAGCGGCAGCGACGCCTCCTCGACGTCCTTCAGCGAGCTGAAGTTGCCCTGGCCGAGCGCGCGCTTCTGCTGCGCCGACAGCCAGGTCGCGTCGGCGGCCTTCAGGCTGTCCTCGGCGTGGCTCAGGGCGCTCGACAGCCGCCGGTACTCCGGCTCGAGATCGAGCATCTCCTTCAGCTTCTGCTTGGCGGCACGATCGATCTCGGCGGCGTACGACTGCCGGGTCTCGAGCACGGTCACCTCGAGGCTGGCCTCGGTGCGCTTCTCCTTGGCCGTCAGGTACTCGGGGTTGTCGACCTCGATCTCGACCTCCTCGGCCGAGATCGCCTCCCGGCTCAGCCGCCGCATCGACTCCTTGCAGGCCGCGATCAGGCGGTCCTTCTCGATGATCTCGGGGCTGTTCGGATCGCGCATCTTGCTGACGAGGACCGAGCGCGCCATCTCGAGTTCGCCGAGCTGGTCGCTGAAACCCTTCAGCGCCTCGGTGGTGATGTCGAGCTTCTGCTTCTCCTTGATGCGCGGCGGGATCGCGTTCTCCCCTTCGAGCCGGCGCGTCCATTCGTCGAAGGTGCGGCGCTGGATGTCGAGGTCGTCCTTGAGCTTGACGACGCGGGTCGCGGCCTCGGTCTCCTCGCTCTGCAGGCGCTTCTTCTCGGCCTCGAAGTCCGAGAGCTGGTGCCTCTCGAGGAACTCGCGCAGCCGCTGGCTCGCGACGTCGCGCGTCGACAGGGCCTCGGTCGCGGCCTGCTCGGCCGCGAGGTAGGCCGCCTTGTCCTCGTACTTCTCGATGTGCCACTTCTTGGCCTCGTCGAGGTAGGCGGCGAGGATCTCCTGCGCCAGCCGGGGATCGTTGGCGGTGCAGGTCGCGACCAGCAGATCGGTGAAGCGGGGGCGCTCGATGGAGATCGTCCGGCGCAGGCGCTTCAGGGCCTCCTCGGCGGTCAGGTCCTCGGTGCGGGTCGCGTTCCAGTCGCGCTGGATGCGGTAGAAGAACGCCTTGGCCGCCGACGCATCGTCACCCTCCGGCTGATACGGCGCCAGGATCCGCTCCGGCCCGACCCGGTCGACGACACGTCGCAGCAACCCATCGGTGCTCAAGATGTAGGTCGCGCCGGAGCCGATCGACTCCTGACTGTTCTCGCTGGTGCGCGTCGGGTCGATGCCGGTCACCTCGGCGCCCGACGCGGTGAATCTGAACTTGCCCGTGCTGACGTACGAGTTCGCCGTCGTGATCGCCATGAAGGTCCCGACCAGGATCCCGAACAGGGTCGTGGCGAAGACCAGGTAGCGGGCACGGAACGCGGCGGCCAACAGCCTCCGGAACGGCAGCCCTCCGATCTCCTCGCCCTGTGGCGCCGGGTGGACCCCGATCAGCGCCTGGCGGGCAGTGCGCTGCAGTTCTTCGTTGATGCTCTTGCTCATGCTGTTGCAGCTGACCTCACCTCGGCGCAATCCTAGCCCCAATCCTAGCCCCAATCCCAGCCCACGGCCCGAGGCAACGGGGAGCCCCATCGGGGTGCATCTCCCATCGGCATTCCCCGGCGATGAACTTCGGGGATCTCCCCATGCCGTGGTCAAGTGAGTTCAAGCGACGATACTATCGCGGCCGATCCCCAGGAAGTGTCGGATCAGCTATGCAACGGCGAGTGAACATGCGCACGCGACTCTCCCACCCGGGCCCAGGCCCCGCGCTGGCGGTGACGCTGGCAGCGGCCCTGGTGGGATGCAGTTCGTCGTCGCCACGAACGCCGGCACAGAACAGTCCGCCGGCGCCGGCCGCGGTCCGCGACGGCATCGGCAGCGACAGCGATGCGCAGTCGATGGTCTCGTCGCTGTTCGCCAATTGGGATCCGTTCGTCGACCCCGAAGGCTGGCCGGTGCTCTATGAATGGTCCATCGGCACCAGCCCCGGCAAGGGCGACGTGCTCGACTGGACGGACGTCGCCGGTGCGACCCGGGCATCGACCGGGCCGGATGTGGATCTGCCGGTCGACTGCCGGCTCTATGTCTCGGTTCGCGCACGCGACGTCGCCGGCGCCTACAGCGAGGTCTCGAGCAGTGACGGCATCCGGCTCGGGGTCCCGGAAGCGCCCTGGGTCCCACCCGGCCTCGGAACGACTACCGGCGATCCCGATACGCCACCTCGCGATCAGGGACGGCCCCAGCCGCCCGGCCGCCAGGTCGCCGTCGAACGCTTCGACACGACGTGGACGTTCGCCGAACCGGCGGTCTGCGGCCGCTTCGTCAACGGCGATTGGTGGGTGATCGGCCCGGTCGAGATCGTCTCGATCACACCCGCCTGCCGCATCGAGTTCGGTCGCGTCCGGAACGGGTCGATGATCAACCCCGACCCGACGCGAACGAAGCAGGGCTACGACAGCGCCATGTTCGGCGAGGATGCCGCGGCGGGCTTCGACGCCGCGGCCAACGTCGCGAGCGAGCTCGGACCACAGAGCCCGTTGCGACTCCAACCGGGATCATCGCTGGTCTCGACGACGAGCCACGCCGAACCCGGCGCGATGCCGCAGCTCGAAACCTGCGCCATTCTCACCTGTCTGGACGCGCCGCCGGCCAGCGACGCCTTCCGGCCGCCGTACTGCGGCACCGACAAGACCTGCCGTTGGCGCGCGAGCCGCCTGCAGCTGTCGCGGTTCGCCAGTCTGCCCCCCGTCCAGGCCACGCCGCGGGCCCGCGACCTCATCGGCCGCTTCGAGCGCGCCTGGCTGGATCACATCCCCGGGTGGAACGGCCGCTACCTCCATCCGAGCCAGAACCTGCCCGACTACGGCCGCGACATGGCCGACCTCATCGGCCAGGCCGGGCTGCTGCTGCAGCTCGACGGCCCGATCGAGGAAAAGCAAGCGCTGGCGATCGCGCTGGTCCAGATCGGCATCGACAACTACGGCATCGTCAAGAACGGCGGCCGCTTCGTCGCCGACGGTGGCAGCGGCGCGGGTCGCAAGTTCCCGATCCTGCTGGCCGGCACGCTGCTGCAGGACGAGGCCCTGACGAACTGCGCCAGGGAGACCAAGCTCGCATTCGCCGAGGACGTCCAGACCTTCTTCGTCGAGGAGACCGCTCCTGGCGTCTGGAATCACGGCCACGGCGGTTACGGCGCCAGCGACGTCGGCCTCGCCGAATGGGGTCTGCGACATGCCGAGGATCCCAGCCTCGACCGCAAGGCCTGGACCGCCGACTCCTATCGTCGGTGCTGCTCGGCCAACGCCTGGAGCGGTTTCGTGCTGGCGAGCCGGATCATGGCGATGCGGGAGTCCTGGGGGCACGACGCCCTGTTCGAGTACGTCGACCGCTACATGCAGATCGAGGAGCACGGCAGCTGGACGCGGGCGTGGAGCCCGTTCGCCGAACGCATGTGGGATCGATACCGCGTGCAGTTCTGATGGCCGGCCGGCTGCACGGGAATCGAATGCACGACCGTCACCGATTGCCGGCCGCGCAGGCCCGCTCGACGTCGGCGATCGACTTCGGCGCGGCTTCGGTCAGCACCACCGGACCGTCGCGACCGACCAGAATGTCATCCTCGATGCGCACGCCGATACCGCGCAGCTCGGCGGGCACCCGCTTGTCGCGAGCGTCGAAGTAGAGGCCCGGCTCGACCGTGAGCACGGCGCCGCGCGGCATCGGTGCCGGCCGGCCATCGTCGCCGACATAGGCGCCGACATCGTGCACGTCGCGTCCCAGCCAATGGGTCGTGCCGTGCATGTACCACGGCTTGAAGGCCTCCTTGCGCACGAGCGGCGCGACCTCGCCACGCAGCACCCCGAACTCGATCAGACCCCTCGTCAACACGCGTTGACAGGCCTTGTGCGGCGCATCCCAGGCCGCGCCCGGACGACAGGCCCTGATGCCGGCAGCCTGCGCCCGCAGCACGGCCCGGTAGACGGCGGCCTGCGGCGCCGAGAAGCGACCCGACACCGGGAACGTGCGCGTCACGTCGGCGGTGACCCCCTGGATCTCGGCGCCGGCGTCGATCAGGATCAGCTCGCCATCCCTGAGGCGCCGGTCGTTGTCGTTGTAATGCAGGATGCAGGCGTTCGGCCCGCTGGCGACGATCGACGGGTAACCGTTGCGCGGACTGCCATGGCTGCGGAACACGCCTTCGAGCGCGACCTGGACCTCGTACTCACGCATCCCGGGGCGCGCCGCCGCCATCGCGGCGGCATGACCGGCGACCGTGGCCGCGGCGGCCAGTCGCATCGCGGCGAGTTCGGCGGCGTCCTTCCGCAGCCGCAGCTCTGCCAGCGCAGGCGTCGGATCCTGGATCGTAGGATGGGCCGGCGGCTGCCGACGGCGGCGGTCGAAGGCGATCTTGGCGAAACAGGCGAGCAGGCGACGATCCAGCTCGGCGTCGGCGCCGAGCCGCCAGAACAGCTTCCGCTGCGGCTCGAGCAGTCGGGGCAGACGCTGCCACAGCTCGCCGATCGGGAAGGCCTCGTCGACGCCGAACCGACGGCGGGCCCCGGCAGTGCCGAAGCGCCTGCCGTTCCAGATCTCCCGCTCGCGATCACGCGGCTGGACGAACAGCACGCTGTGGTGTTCGTCGCGCCCGGTCCGCCAGGCGGCAAGCACCGCCCCGGACTCCGGGAAACCCGTCAGGTAATGGAAGTCGCTGCCCGGGCGGAATTCGAACTGCACGTCGCCGTTGCGCGCCGCCTCTGCGGCCGTCGGCAGCAGCAGCAGGCCATCGCCGAGGCGATCGAACAGGCGATTGCGGCGGCCCTGGTGCAGGACGGGATCGACGACGGTGTCGCGGCTCACCGCGATAGTGTGCCGGGAAACCCCCGCGGGATCACGAGGCAGCGAGGCTGTCGACCAACGATTGCTGGACGCCGGTGCCGCCGCCCTGCTTCGTCACCATCAGGAACTCGACCGAGAACTCGACGCCCCCAACCTCGAACGGAACCAGGAAGCAGAGATCGTCGGAGACCGAGCGCCGCTGCAGATCATCGCCGATGTAGACGCTGGGGACCGAGATGTCGAACAGGGGCGTCTTCTGGAACAGCTCGGTCTTGATGTTGCCCCCGACCATGTTGGTCAGCTCGCCGATCGCGTCGACCAGCTCCTCGTCGGTCAGCTCCGACTCGTCCTCGATCATCAACAACGAGGCGCTGGCACTCCTGGCGAGCGACTTCGGCATGAACAACGAGATCGAGCCGGACAGGAACCCGGCCACGCCGATGCTGCCGATGACCTCGGCCTTGCGCATCTGGGCCTTCTCGACCTGCGCCTCACCGGCGTTCACCTTGAGGTTCATCATGGTGCGGAACACGTCGGCGGTCGCCTTGGTGATGCAATGCCCCATGTCGCCGTCGATCGACCGACTCGGTTGCTTGGCCTTGTACTCCTCGATCAGACCCTCGATCTTCTCGAGCAGGTGACTGGTGCCGTTGGCCTTGGACAGGACCAGATTGGCGCCCGATTCCAGGCACTTCTGGGTCGTCTCCGTGTCATCCGACGCGGTGAACACGATGATCGGCAATGACTGGACGCTCTGCTTGGTGCGGAAGGTCTGGATGACCTCGATACCGCTGCGATCGGTGAGGACGACGTCGGTCAGGATGAGATGGACCTCCTGGCGGATGAACGCCTCGTAGGCTTCGACCGCCTTGGGCGTCGCGAGGACCCGATAGCCAGCCTTCTGGAAGTGGTTCGTCAGCACCTTGGTGAGGGTCGACGAGTCGTTGATGAGCAGAATCGTATCCACGCGTTCCTCGGCTTCTTCAGTTCCTGGTCCACGTGATTATCGCGGGCAGCTACCCCGCGACTTGAGCCGCCCCGGGACACGATCCGGATTGCGACCCGGGCCGTCGCCGTCGAATCGCCACTGCGGCAGCGGCTGGCAGCTCCAGGGACAGCGAGCCCGAGCCGCCGTGCCCACCACCTGCTAGTTGAACGGGACCGCGACGAAGACGTCGGGCTCATCCCATCGCAACGGCACTTCGACGTATACCGGCGCATAGCCGAGGGCATCGACCTCGAGCAGGACGGTGGCCTCGTCCTCGTCGCGGCCGGGGTTGATCAGCGCCCCGTGTCGGTCCTCGAGGAAACCGACATCCGCGTAGGCCAGCTCCACCTCATCGAAGAACACCTGACCCGAACTGTCCGTCAGGTACCAATCGATGTAGGGGTTCTCGCAGGTGCAGCCCGACCATTCATGCGATGCCTCGACGATTCGAACCGACACGTTCTCCCAGACGAGATTGGTGACCGGATCGTAGACCTCCACCTGGATGGAAACGTGGCGCGGGGACTCGAGTCGCGGCGTCGGTTCGACGTCGTAGTCGTGACACGCGGCGAGCGCCAGCAACAGAACGGGCAGGAGGTTCTTCATGGTGTGCTCCGAGGGCTACGGATCGGAAGGCGGCCCACAGCGCACCCCGGCAACGGGTGTGCCGATGCAAGCTGCCGTCGACGGGGCGGTCAGGACGGTCGAGGTGTCCTCGAAGGAGGCCGCGACCGCGCCGGGCGTGTCATGCCGAAGGGACGGCTGTGCGGCCGACGGAACACCGATGCGCGGCACCAAAACCCCTAGGCAAGGCGACGTGAGGGACCTAACCTCGCAACCCGCCATGCCGGCGTGATACGAACGAAGTCCCACTTGGCCACATCCATCACTGCTCCAGTCTGGCGATTCGTCCCTCGAGACCTGGACGCCGACTCGCTCGATGCGCTGGAGCCCCTGTTCGAGAGCCTGGCACATCGCCCGTTGTCGGATGCCGATGCCATCGAGCGGTGGCTGCTCGACGAGAGCGAATTGCAGGCACGGATCGGTGCCGCACTGGCCCGCCGCTACGTGCGCATGACGCGCGCCACGGACGATTCCGAGGCCCGTGAGGCGTACCTCGCGATGGAGCAGAAGGTGATGCCCCGCGTCCGCATCCTCGGCGATGCGCTGGACAGGCACTTTCTCGAAAGCCCTGCCCTCGGCCAGCTGGATCCGGCGCGCTTCGAAGTCCTGGTCCGCCAACGTCGCACCCGAAGCGAGATCTTCCGCGCCGAGAACACCGACCTGCAACGTGAGGAGGCCGAACTGCAGACCCGTCAGCAGACGATCATGGGTGGCATCACCGTCGCCTTCGACGGCGCCGTGAAGACCCTGCAGCAGATGGCGTCCTACTCCGACAGCCAGGATCGGTCCCTGCGCGAGGCCGCCTGGCGCGCCTCACTCGAGGCACGACGCGGGCATTGGGACGAACTCGAGGGCATCTACGACCGACTGATCGACCTGCGCACCCGGATCGCGCGCAACGCCGACTTCACCCACTTCACGCCGTATCGCTTCCTCGAACTCGGTCGCTACGACTACACCGAGAGGACGTGTCGTCAACTCCACGACGCCATCGCCGAGTGCGTCGTCCCGGCGGTGGCCGAACTCGACCGGGCGCGCGCCGAGCGCCTCGGCCTGCATCGGCTGCGACCCTGGGACCTCGAGGTCGACCCCGAAGGCCGGCCTCCGCTGCGTCCGTTCTCGACCGAGGAGCAGATCATCGCGCTGTGTCGCCGGATCTTCGCCGCCGTCGACCCGCGCTTCGCGGACGAATTCGACATCCTCGTCGAGCGCGATCTGCTCGACCTCATGAGTCGCCCGAGCAAGGCCCCTGGCGGCTACCAGTACCAGCTCGAAGACGAGCGGCTGCCGTTCATCTTCGCCAACGGCGTCGGCATGCACCACGACGTGCAGACCCTGCTGCACGAGGGCGGCCACGCGTTCCACTCGATCCTCTGCCGGCACCACGACATCCTCGCCCACCGCGACTACGCGATCGAGATCGCCGAGACGGCGAGCATGAGCATGGAACTGCTCGGCCTCGAGCAGCTCTCGACCGTCTACTCGGCCGAGGACGCGACGCGCACCTACCGCAAGCATCTCGAGGGCATCCTGCGGACGCTGTGCTGGATCGCCTCGATCGACGCGCTGCAGCATTGGGTCTACGAAAGGCCCGATCACACCCACGACGAGCGCCGCACCGCGTGGGTCGACATCCGTCGCCGCTTCGGCGGCGAGATCGACTGGAGCGGGCTCGACGATGCGCTGCAGATGCAGTGGATCGCGCAGTCCCATCTGTTCAATCACGCCTTCTACTACATCGAGTACGGCATCGCTCAGGTCGCCGCGCTCAAGATCTGGCGCAACTACCGCCGCGATCCGAGCCGGGCCATCGCCGACTATCGCGCGGCGCTGGCGATGGGCGGCACGCGCCCGCTGCCGGAGCTGTTCGCGGCGGCGGGCATCGACTTCGACCTCTCGGCCGCGACGCTGCAGGTTCTGGTCGACGACGTGATGCAGCAGATTCGCGGCTGAGCGGGGACCGCGCTGCCAATGGCACGGGGATGGAGTAGGCTGCGCGCTCACTCGCCAGGCCAACGGGAACCGCCATGCAACAGGTTGCGCCGAGCTTCTTCGAACTCTGCCGCGAATTCGGGCTCGCTCAGACCACCGCGATGAAGGAACTGCTGGGCGCTGCCTTGGCGATCCAGAGCCATCGCGACGAGCGCAAGAACCAGGGCGCAAAGCAGGCCGCCGATCCGGACCCGATCATCGTCTCGAGGTCGACCCTGCTGCTCGCGATCGCCAACACCGATCGCGATGTCCACGAGGCGTTGACGCCCGCAGGGGCCGATTCGTTCGCCCTGGTCCTCGGCCTGGATGCCAGTTCGGCGATCGGCCTCGCCAGGAATGCCGCGCCGGTCGAGGACATCACGGTTCAGCCGACGTGCCGTCAGGCGCTGGCGTGCTACGCCGAACTGTGGGGCAGCCAGCGGCCCTTGGACCCGATCGGTCTCGGCCATGGCATCGTCACCGCCCCCATCGACGGCGCGCTGCTCGATCGGATGCGCAGCGCCGCGATCGACTCGGCGGCAGCGAGCCAGAGCCTCGGCCGGATCATGGGGGCGGCGTACCTGCGCGACTTCGCCTTCTGGGACGTGGCCGAGCGCGTCGTGTCGCGCGCCATCGATCTGGCCAACCGACACATCGGCACTCCAGATCTGCGCTCGAGCATGCTGCTGATCGCCTACGGTCAAGAAGGCTCCCGGCAGGATGGGAGCTCCGCCGCGTTCGCGCGGCGACAACTCGATCGCGACGGCAACTTCGACGATGTGGCCGAGGCTTGGCTCGCCGCCTCCCCGCGCCGAGCATCCTTGCTCGACCGCGAGCTACGGCCGCTGTCTTCGCTGATGCGAACGCTGCTCGACGACGCGCTCGAACTCGCCGGCCGCACGACCGTCGCCGCCATCGCCAAGGGCAATCCCGATGCCGGGCCCCGTATCTCCGGACTGAGCCTGCTCGGGGCCCTGCTGCGCATCGTGCGCCTGGGCACCCCGCCGAGTGGGGCCGCGGACTTCATCGCGACCCTGTTCGGCACCAGCTCACCCGAGGTCATCGCCGGCGGCATGATCGACGGCATCCTCGAGTGGGCGGCAAAGGAATCACCGAGCACGCGCGACGACTGGCGCACGTTCTTCGCCGTCGGCCCGAACACGTCCGCCCCGGCAACCTCGCGATCCCCCTATCCGGACGCACCCCCCACCGCGGCGCTGCATTGCACCGAGGACATCCAGGGGCCGGACCGACTCGGCATCACGCGGCATGTCGACGCCTTCGCCATGCTGATGGCATCGCGCAAGCTCGAGCCACCGCTTTCGATCGGCCTGTTCGGCGACTGGGGATCGGGCAAGAGCTTCTTCATGCGCAAGCTGCGCGACCGGATCGATGCGCTGGCGAAGGTGGCGGCGGCGGCCAACCCGAAGAGCCGCGCCGACACCACACCGTCGACGACCTCCTACCACAGCAGCATCGTCCAGATCGAGTTCAACGCCTGGCACTACGTCGACACCTCGCTGTGGGCCAGCATCGTCACCCACATCTTCGAGCAGTTGCACGCCCACTTCACCGGCGGCGAGGGCGCCGACGAGCGCACGCATTGGGAGAAGCTGCTCGAGAAGCTCGACGAGGCCTCCGACCTGCAGGCCGAGGCCCGCGACGAACTCGAGAATGCCAAGGCGCGACTCGCCGAGGCACAGCGGGAGCAGGACTCGAAGCAGAGTTCGCTGACGGTCGCCATCGGCGGCATCTGGGCGAAGCTGCTGGAGACACCCGAGCTCACCGCGGCCATGCGGGAGCTGCGTCAGGTGCTGCACGGCGACGAACTCGATGGCCTGCGCGAATCGCTGCTGCGACGGCGCGAGGAGGGAGGTCAGGTCCTGCTGCAGACCAAGACGTTCTGGCGCTCGATGTTGCAGGGTGCAGGCAGCGTCCGCTCGCTCGGCCTCGCGGTAGCCAGTGCGCTGGCCGTCATCGCGCTGGCCGCAGTCGCGGTCTACGTGTGGCGTGACTCGGACCTGGTCAAGCAGACCGCCGAACGGCTGGGCGCTGCCATCGCCCTGCTCACCGGCCTGTCGACCTGGGTCGGCAGCATCTTCCGGCGCTCGATCGGGACGATGAAAAAGGTCGGCGAAGTCACCGATCTGGTCGGCGAACAGCTGCGCCAAAGGCCCGAGCATCTCGCGACCCTTCGCCAAGCCGAGGTCGAGCTGTCGAGCGCGAGCCAGGCGGTGAAGGAGAGCGAGAATCAGCTCGCCGAGGTGCGTTCACAGATCGAGGGCTTCCGGCCGAGCCAGCGGCTGCACAGCTTCCTCGCCGACCGTGCCGCCAGCACCGACTACCGCAAGCACCTCGGACTGCCGGCTTTGATCCGCCGCGACTTCGACCGGCTCAATCGGCTCATGCGTCAGACGTTCACCCTCGAGGCCTCGGCAGCCGTGCTGGCGGAACTCACCGCCGGCCGCGTCGCGCCGGCGATCAACGATCAGGTGCGCAAACTCCCGGACCTCGAGTTCGAGAGCAAGGAGATCACGCTGACCGGCGACGCCCCGGCGCAGCCAGCGGTGACGCAGTCGGCCGCGCCGCGGGTCGAACCCAAGCCGGACCATTCCGGCTGGATCATCGAAGATGCCGACGAGACGCGCCGACTCGACGTCACCCGCAAGCCCGGCCCGGGCGGCGATCTCCTCGAATGCTCGCTGCTCTATCGGCCCCGCATCGATCGCATCGTGCTCTACATCGACGACCTCGACCGCTGCCCTCCGGATCGGGTCGTGCAGGTGTTGCAGGCGATTCACCTCCTGCTCACCTTCCCACTGTTCGTCGTCGTCGTCGGCGTCGACGCGCGCTGGGTCTCGCGCTCGTTGCGGCGCCAATACCGCGAGCTGTGGCACGATGCCCCCGAGTCGGGTCAACGCTCCGCGACGCCGCACGACTATCTCGAGAAGATCTTCCAGGTGCCGTTCTGGCTCCGGCCGATGAACGTGACGAGCACCGAGGACTACCTCGATGCCCTGGTCGGTGCGCCGCGATCGTCGCCGGAAGCGGAGCCTGCGGTGACCGCACCGACGACCGGAACGACAACCGACACCGGCAATGACGCCGACTCGTCGGGGCTTTCGTCCCGCTCGGTCCGCAACACCGACGACGATAGGCGTGCGGCGACAGCGCGGGATGATGCGGGCACCGAGAACGCGGCTGATCGGGAGCCGGTCGAGCCGAAGACCGACGCGTCGGCGGCCATGACAACGACCTCGGTGGAACTCACGCCACCGCAGCTGGAGCTGGGTGATGCGGAGCGACTGGTGATGCGCCGGCTCGCGGCCATCCACGGGCGATCACCGCGCGCGGTGAAGCGACTCGTGAACATCTACTTCCTGATCAGGGCAGGACTCGGTGATCAATCACACATCGATGCCTACGTCGCGGGCAAGGAACACGAGACCGTGCTGTTCCTGCTCAGCGTGATCGTCGGCGCTCCCTTCGCGGCCCTCACGTTCTGCCAGCTGATCACGGAACGGCCCGACTCGGAGGGGCTCGCTGACTTCGCCCACGCGCTGGCGAGCGAGCTGCATACGACCGCGCCCGAAGGCTTCGACCACGCGACCGGCATCGAGACTGACGCTCGTCCAACCGGCACCTCCACTCGGACAGAGGCCGATGGCAGGCCACGGACATTGGCACACGAGATCGATGCGCTGCGCGACCAGCTGATCGCGCTCGACGGTCTCCGGGTCACCGTGGCGAGCATGAAGCGCTGGCTCGACGAGGTGCGGCGTTTCTCGTTCCGCGTCGGCTAGCCACCGAACTGACGTAGCCCGGTCGAACTCGAGAACGGCAGCAGGTCGGCCTGCAGCGACAGGACGTCGGGCACGAGGTCTCGCGGGCAGGCGGCGACGAGCTCGCCGAGGCACACATGG
>JAGQRA010000385.1 GCA_020425885.1 Planctomycetota bacterium
ACGACCGCCGAGCTGCCGGGCTGCTCCTTGACGGAGTCCTTGTAGTCACCCTTGAAGAGCGCCTTCTCCTTGAAGTAGCCGTAGGTGCCCGAGGCCGAGTTGCGACCGTAGAGGCTGATCGGCTTGTTGGCCCACTCACCGCCGAGACCGAGCTGGCCCCAGGTCGTGATGTCCTCGGCGGCGCCGCCCTTGCGCCCCTTGCTGAAGATCGCGTCGACCTGCTTGATGGTCAGGTGGGTGATCGGGTTGTCCTTGTGGACGTAGACCGCGAGCATGTCGATGCTGGTGGCGATCGCCGTCGGCTTGTAGCCGAACTTCTTCTCGAAGGCGTCGATCTCCTTGTCCTTCATCGGCCGGCTCATGGGGCCGAAGGTCGACGAGCCCTCGACCAACGCCGGCGGCGCGGTCGTCGAACCCTTGCCCTCGATCTCGACCTTGACGTTCGGATACATCTTCACGAACGCCTCGGCCCAGAGGGTCATCTCGTTGTTCATGGTGTCCGAGCCGACGCTCTTGATGCTGCCGGAGACGCCGGTGACCGCCGTGTAGGTCGGCAGCGCGCGATCGACGTTCGACTGCGCCGCGCTGGCGTCGACCTGGGCCAAGACGGGGAGGGACAGGGAGGCGCCGGCCAGGGCGAGGCGCGCGATGGAAATCGACATGTTCTGGGGGTTCCTGATGGGGTCCTGATTTCGTGTGGCGAGCAAGCTAGGTCGCCTGTGTTAAGAAGCTGCCAAGCACGGATGAGGAGCCGTGTCGGTACGGCCTGGCGCCTTCCGTCGCCCGGACCGACGCAAAGGAGGACGGGAGGCGGGGTAAGGCGCCGGTTGGCGGCGCTCCTCAGGCCCTGGTCAGGATCGCGTTGGCGGTGACGACGCTGCCCGAGTCCAGCGTGATCGTCACATTGACCGTCATCTGGTTGCCGTAGGCGCTGCCGGTCAGATCGAACGAGTCGACGTCACCGTCGATCTCGACACTGGTCACCGTGATCCTCGCCAGCGCATCGACCTCACCGGTCATCAGGCCATAGACCGGAGAGATGGTCTGGAAGAACTCGGCTCGGTCCGGGCGGATGTCGACGAGCCAGGCCTCGGGCTCGGGATCGGTGACGCCGAACACCTCGCCGTCCATGTCGAGCTCGAGCACGAACTGCGACCCCTCCTGTGTGACGGTCATGTTGACGGCGCCCGTGGTGGCGTTGGTGGTGTTGCTCCAGGTCCCGCTCCAGACGCCGATGAACAGGTCCGGATTGAAGGTCACGCTGACGCCAGGCGCGCTGATGCTGGCGCTGCCCTTGCCGCAACCGGCAGCGAGCAGAAGGAACGCGGACAGGACCACGAGGTGATTGAACTTCATCGCGGCAGCAGCATCGCCACGAGTGGCGACTGCGCGTCAAGCCTGTGTGAAAGAACCGTGAGGCCGGACTGCGCCGACGCATGTCTTGACCGCGTCTTCATGCGCTCGGCGGCGCTTCTTGTCGCAGTAGTCGATCAACCTGCATGTGCTCTTCACGGTGCCTGAATCAGCGCGCCTAGGTTCTCTGCCCGTCGCGCGACGCCGCGTCTCGCGTCGCGAACACCCTCTTTCCTGAATCAGAGAACCACTGTCACGATGAATCACATCACCCTAGCCGCCACCGCCGGCGCCCTTCTCGCCGGCGCGACCGTTGCCCAGGTCAACGTGTCGAGCGACATCACGACGTCCACGACCTGGACCGCGAACAACGTCTACAACCTGACCCAGCAGATCTACGTCCGCAACGGCGCGACGCTGACGATCCAGGCCGGGACCGTCATCGCCAGCCAGCCGACCGCCAACGGCGCGGGCTCGCTCGCGGTGAGCCGCGGCTCGCAGATCATGGTCATGGGCACCGAGCTGAACCCGGTCATCATGACCTCGACCAACGACACCGCGACCTGGACCGGCGGCAACCCGAAGACCGGCACCTGGCGCGCGGCCGCCAACGAATGGGGCAACCTGACCCTGATGGGCGATGCCTTCATCTCCGAGGACCAGAACCCGTCGACCAACAGCCCGACCTTCGCCGGCAGCAACTACGGCACCATGGAAGGCCTGACCGCCGCGTTCCCCGGTGACGATCGCCACCTCTACGGCGGCGGCAACGACAACGACAGCAGCGGCACGGTCAAGTACCTGTCGCTGCGCTACGGCGGCCGCGTGATCGGCGCCAACAACGAGCTCAACGGCATGTCGGTCGGCGGCGTCGGTCGCGGCACCACGATCCACCACGTCGAGATCATGAACAACGTCGACGACGGCATCGAGACCTGGGGCGGCACCGTCAACTACAAGAACATCGCCATCATGAACGTCGGCGACGACAGCTTCGACGTCGACCAGGGCTGGCGCGGCCGCGCCCAGTACGTGTTCATCGTCCAGGGCTACAGCCTGCTCGCCGCGCAGGGTTCGGGCTGGGGCGACAACGCCTTCGAGACCGACGGCGCCGAGCAGTCCGACTACCAGCCGCGGACGCGGGCGACGATCTACAACGCCACCGTCGTCGGCTGCCCGAAGGTCGCCATCCCGATCCTCGGCAACAAGGGCGGCACCGACCGCGGCACCGCCTGGCGTGACGGCGCCGGCGTGCAGTACAACAACTGCATCTTCATGGACCTCGGCGAGGAGCTGATGGTCTTCGACAACGTCGACGGCGATGGCGGCCTGGGCTACGGCTACAACGGCACCCGCACCTGGGACCAGATGTGGACGACGGCGTTCAACAACTACCCGAACGTCAACGCGCCGGCGAGCCCGGCCCAGTACTACCAGTCGCAGACCAGCGGCAACCTCTGCCAGTTCAACGACTGCGTCTTCTACAACAACAACGACTCGGACGCCTACAACGAGTACAACTCGCGCACCGCGCTGGCCGGCCACAACAACTACAACAACGTCTTCGCGACGGTGTCGCCGATCGCCAGCCTGACGCGCAGCGCGGCGGTGCAGCCGGTGCCGAACGAGCCGCTGCAGCCCGTCGCCACCATCGACCCGCTGCCGCGCAACGACGCGCTGACCCCGGTCGGCTACGCCTCGGGCAGTGACTTCTTCGACGCCGCCAAGGTGCGCGGCGCCTTCAAGCCCGGCAACAACTGGGCGACCGGCTGGACCGCGATGGACGCCTTCGGCTTCCTGACCAACAACGGCTGGACCGACCTCGGCGAAGCCACCGAAGGCTTCAGCGGCGACCCGCTGCTGACGGCCACCGGCACCCTCGCC
>JAGQRA010000386.1 GCA_020425885.1 Planctomycetota bacterium
CGCCGCGGCCGCGGTGCTGTCCTCGGTCGGGTCGTCGTCGAGCAGGCCGAGCCCCTTCTGCAGGGCCTGCTCGGCGGCGGCGAGCAGCGGCTTGAACGCCTTGCCCGGCTCGTCCTCGATCGCCTTCTTCATGGCGGCGGCCTTGGCCTGGGCCTTGAAGGCCTTCTCGACCAGGGCACCGATGCGCGCGAAGTTGCCGCCGGCGTCATCCTTGCTCAGCGATCGCAGGCAGGTCCGGAGCCCCGCCGCCACCGCATCGATCACCTGCTGGCACTCGGGCGGCTTCTCGCTGACGGCGGCGATCAGCTCCTCGACCTTGACGGCCTTCTGGAACGCACCGGCGACGGCCGCGCCCGCGTTGGCGTGGACCGAGGTCATCACGGCCTGCACCTTCAAGTCGATCTTGGCGGTGATCTCCTTGGCGCCGCGTCGCAGCTCGCCGATCGTCTCGGTCGCCCGAAGCTCCTGCTGCACCTTCTGCAGCTCGAGCGCCGACAGGCCGATGGCCGGGACCTCGGTTGCCATCTCCGACAGCAGCTTGAGCGCGGTCTTGGCGATCTTGCCCTCGGGCGAGTCCGTGATCTCGCCGATCAGGTCCTTGCCCTCGTCGAGCATCGCGGCGGCCTTGCGCAGCGCATCGCCGAGGGCGTTGGCGACGGCGCCGGCCCGGGTCGGGTCCTTGTCGAACAGATCGGCGATCCGGTCGCCCCAATCGCTGAAGAACGTCGACGGCTCGGACGGATCCTCGATGCCGGCCAGCGTGTCCTTGGCCGAATCGAGCGCCTGGCCCGAGAAGAAGTCGCCGGCGGCCGAGACCCCGCCGTAGATGCTGATGGCATCCATGACCGCGGACTTGGTCAGGTTGAAGCTGCGCTGCCGTTCCTCGGTGGTCTTGCCGACCGGTCCGAGGCGCGCCATCAGCTGATCGACGCCGTCCTTGGCCTTCTTGCCGGCCGCGGTGAGCATGTCGGTCTTGCTGCCGGCGCCGTGCCAGTCGGCCTCGGCCTTGGCCCTGGCCTGCTCCTTCTCCTGCCGCGCCTCGGCGAGCGTCTCGCGGTAGCGGCTGAAGGACGCGCCGAGCAGCTGCGCCGTCCGGCTGTTGTCATCGGTCAGCAGGGCCTCGGGCAGCAACCCCTCGCGCACGAACGAGTCGTAGACCTCGAGCAGGTCGCTCGCCGAGTAGAGCGGCGAGCCGTCGGGCGCGGTCGCCGCCTTCAGCTTGTCGATCTTGGCCGTGATCAGCTCGAACTGCCGGCGCGCGGCGTCGAGCGCCGCCGGGTCGATCGTCAGCTTGTCGCGCGTGGCCCGCTCGGGGTCGAGCGAATACTCCTGCCCGCGCGGGTCCATCATGTAGATGCGCTTGCCCTTGGCGTCGACGGCGTAGAAGTTCATCGCGGTGCGCATCGCGTCCTTCTCGCCGTCGGTCATGATGCCGACGGTGGTCTCGAGCATGTGCTGCCGCTGCCGCTGCCGCTCGTCGAAGCGTTCGGCGGCCAGGGCCTGGTCGACGAGTTCGCCGAGGAACGTCCGCATCGGTTCGGTCAGCATGGTCTAGATCCCTCCGAGCAGTTCGAGCTCGAGCTTCTTCAGCGTCGCCCGCAGCAGACCGGTCTCGCGGTTGAGCTTGCGGAACGGGTTGTCCGAGGCGTTGCACTTGACCATGAGCGGGTGCTCGAGGATGTCGCGCTTGTAGCGATGGACGAGGCGCATGCCGTTCTCGCGCGCGGGGAGCTTCTTGTCGGCGGCGGCGTCGCCGGCGAGGTCCTGGGCCGGACGGGCGAACGCGCTCGGGTCGAAGTGTCGGGTCAGCGCCTGCAACCTGGCCTTGGCATTCGCCGCGGCCTGTCGCGCCGGCCCGTCGTCATCGGCGGCGGCGGCCTCGATCGCGTCGGCCATGGCGCCGATCGCCGCGCCGTAGGCGTGCGTCGCCTTCGGCCACTCCGCCGCGATGCGCTCGATGTCGCCGGCGTAGCCGACGTTGGTGCCTTCGCCGCTGGCCATGTTCGCCGCCAGCCTGGTCGCATCGCGCAGCATCTGCTGGGCGCGGGCGAAGTCGGCCGTGGCCTTGGCCAGATCCGGGGCCTTGTTGGCCATCAGGTTGCGGTGCGGCAGCGACGAGATGATGTCGAGGTAGGGGCGGACCATGGTCGTCGCCTGCTGGCCGACCTTGCCCAGGCTGTCGAGCTGGTCGGTGTCGACGCCCTTCTTGCCCTTCAGGGCCTTCCGGAGGTCGGCGATCGTCACCTTCTCGAAGGTGTCGCGCGCGCGCTCGAACCAACGTGCGAGGTCCTCGACCTTGCGCATCTCGGCCATCGCCGCCGCGTCCATGTCCTGCAGCGCCCGCCGTGGATCGTCGGCGATCTCGATCGCATCGAAGTCGGCTTGGATCTGCTGCAGCAGGGCCAGGGCCTTGTCCATCTTGCCCTCCTCGCCGGCCTCCTCGGTCGCCGCCGCGAGCCGGCTCTCGAGCCTGGCCGCGAACCCGACCGCGCGGTCGGTCATGCGGGTGCGGGTGGTCGACTTGAGATTGCCCCAACGGGTCGCGATGGCCTTCTTGCGCTCCTCGAACGCCGTCCATTCGAGGTCCGCCTGCGCCGCGTCGGTGCAGGCCTTGTCGATGTCGGGTTCGAGCGCGGCGAGGATCGCGAGCCCGTCGTCCGGACTCGCCGCCCGGGCGCGCACGATCGCATCCTGCAGCGCCGCGTAGAGGACCTGATACGTCGTCGCCATGCGCTTCCTGACGACGTCACCCTTGCCGAGCTTGTTCGACAGCGTCTTGATCACCTTCTCGACGTCGGCGAAGGTCTTACTGTCCTTGGCGCGCCGGTCGGGATCGATGGCGATCATCTTCCGCACCAGATCGACCGACTCGGAGACGGCGAGCGCATACATCTCGGGGTCGCCGGATGCGACCAGCGCCTTGAGGTCGTCGCACTGCGCCTGCAGGCTGTCGACGTAGGGCTGGTGATCGCGGTTGGCCCTGGCGAACCGTTTGATGTTCTCGTCGATGCGGTCGATCTTCTGCCTGGCCGCGACCATCTTCGCCGCGTGTGCGGTCCTGGCCTCGGCCAGCCGTGCCACCAGGCTGCGCTCGAGGCGCAACATGCGGCCATCGACGCCGGCGTCGACGGCCTCGGCCGGAATCGCCTGCAGCTCCTCGAAGGCGCGGGTCTCGATCGCGACGTCGACCTTGAAGCGACGCAGCTCGGCGAGCAGGTCGGCGATGCGTTGCGGACGATCGCTGCGCGCCGCGACCTCGGCCTCCTGCCGGGCGCCGGCCGCGAACGCCTCGAGCTGCTGCGGGTTCGACAGCAGCTCGTCGAGGTGCGCGCCGAGGTCGTCGAGTTCGCCGAGGACGCGGTCGCGCGCCGTCGCCAGCTCGTCGCCGTAGTCGGCCGTCGGTCGCTGCAGCAAGGTCCACAGCGGTCGCGTGATCGCCGGCAGGCGACGATGCTCGGCGGTCTTCTGGTCGGCGATCTCGGCCTCGAGCGATGCCGACAGCCGCCTCAGCTTGCCTTCGATCGACTCCTGCTTCGCCTGCAGTGCATCACGCGTCTCGGTCCAGGCCGCGGACACGGCGCCGATGCTGCCGCCCTCGCCGCTGGCGGCCGTCACCGACGCCTGCAGCAGCCGGTAGCGATCCTCGAGGACCTCGAGGCCTGCGAACGCCGCGCCCAGATCACCGCGCTGCTGCGCCTGCTCGACGGTCGCGGCCTGGTCGAGCACGCGGGTGGCGTCGTGGAAGATCGGCATCGCCCGCTTGATGCCGGCCGCGAACGCCTTGATCTTCTCGATCCGCCTGCTCTGCTCGGACCATTGCGCCGCGGTCGCGCGCGCCTGCTCGAGCAGGCCGTTGCAGGTCGCCTCGCAACCCTGCAGGATCTCCATGGCGCGATGGAAATCGCGCTCGGGCAGCGCCCCGGCCCTGACCTGCTCGACGGCCTGCAACAGATGACCGTACTCGGCGGCCGGGATGCCTGCCGCCGCCAGCCGTCGCAGCAGATCGTCGACCACCGGCAACAGGCGCTCGGCCTCGGCCTGCCAATCGAGGTAGGTAACGACCTCCTCGGCGACGCGCATGCCGAGTTCGTCGAGCTCGGACACACGGCGATTGACGTCGTCGTAGTCACGCGCCACCAGCGCCGCCAGGTCGGCCTCGAACTGCGTCGACTGCGCCGTGGGCGCGACCGCCCGATGCTGGGTGATCTTGCTGCGGATGATGTCCCGCTTCTGCACGATCAACGGGTCCAGACCGCTCTCGAACGCCGCCCCGGTGCGCCTGGCCGCGGCCAGGATCGGCTCGTGACCTTGCAGGA
>JAGQRA010000387.1 GCA_020425885.1 Planctomycetota bacterium
CGCGGACCTGCCGAGCGATCTGCTCGCCCGTCGTCCGGACGTCGCTGCCGCGGAGGCCGGCCTCGCCGGCGCGAGCTCCCGCGTGGTCGAGGCGCGCAGCCGCTACTTCCCGAGCATCCGGCTCACCGGCCGCTACGGGCAGGAGAGCGAGTCGTTGGCCGATCTGTTCAAGGGCGCGGCCACGATCTGGGACCTCGCCGGCGGTCTCGTGCAGCCGATCTTCAACCTGCACCAGATCGACGCCGGCGTCGACGCCGCCGAGGCCCGCTGCGCCCGCGCCGAGGCCGAATACGTGCGCACCGTCCAGGCAGCGTTCACCGAGGCCTACGATGCATTGAGCGCCCGCAGCGCGAACGGCGCGACCCTCGCGGCCGAGCAACGCCACCTCACCGCGCTGGAGGAAGCCGAGCGCATTGCCGCGCTGCGCCACGACGCCGGCGTCGGTTCCTACCTCGAGCTGCTCGACGTCCGACGCAGTCTGCTCGCGGTGCGCAGCGCGCGCATCGACACCGCGGCCGCCGAGCTGCGGGCGACTATCGACGTCTATCGTGCACTCGGCGGCGGCTGGGACGCGCCTTCGGACGAATGATCGTGCGCAATGGCCGTGTTCGTCGACCGGCATCGCGTCGTCGACGTGGTTGGTCGGCAAGGCCGTGCGCCTCCTGAAGCTGCAGCTCGAACTTTCGCCGCCTATCGGAACTGGCACCGGCGGCGGCACAACGACGATCCGCCCGACAGGACGCCCGGCGTCGTGTTCGGCCTCGCCGAGCGGAGCCTCGCAATCGCGGAACTGCTGGCCTGGCGCCAGGACTGGCGGCTGCGGTCGGTGCATCCGGCCAGCGCCTCGGGCGGCGAGTCGGTCCGACGGGGCGCCGCGTGACGGGGCCGAGGTGCCCCACTCAGGACATCAGTTCTCGACCGGCGCACGTCACGGAGCGATGGCGATCGTCGGCAGGCCGAGGACGAAGTTGTTGCCCGCCAGATAGGCCGACTGCAGCGCGACGGTGAGGCCGGCCGGCAGCGTCGGGTGTGGCAGGTTCGCGACCTGCAGGCGGTTGGCCGACAGTACGCCGGCGTCGACGATGATGGCGTGCGGCAGATCGAGCCACAGCAGGCCAAGCGGCGTCGTCGCCGCCGGGATCGGCAGGCTCAGCAAGGTGATGAAGGCGGTGCCGGCCGCGCCGTGGGTCACGGTCGTCAGCCGTTGTCCGTCGCTGGCCGCGACCGTCGACGTGATCGGCTGGGTTGCGACTGCGGCCGAGCCCTGCACCGGCGCCGCGGTGTTCGGCCAGAAGACGTTGTCGGGATCGAGCACCACGGCGCAGCTGCCGTAGGTCAGGACCGGGATGCCGGTTGCCCACGTGAGGGACGAGGTCGTGTCGATGTCGCAGCGGGTCATCGCCAGGTCGGAGTCGAACAGACGGAACGCCTGGCCGACCAGGGCCAGGTTGGGCACGCGGCAAGCGACCGCTGCGATCCGGCTCCGCGTGGCGTCCATCGGACCACCCAGGACCGGGCGGATCACGCAACTGGTGAAGATCGCGGTGGTGTCGACCGTAGTCACTTCGCCGAGCCCACAGTCGGCGACGTGCAGTTGCCGGCAGTTCTGGGCAGCCAGGTACCACCGCGTCTGGCTGGCCGCGAGTCGATCCAGCGCGACCAGGCCGCCGCAATCCCGGATCGTCAAGGTGGGTGACAGCTGCGACGGGTCGGCCGTGAAGCCCGACATCGTGAAGGTCTGGCCGACCGGGATGTCGTGGATCCTCGATTGCCCGAACAGCGACAGGCCGAGGGACGCACCGCGGCTGATCAGGTTGATGCCCTTGTCGATGTCGAGGTTGTCGTAGTGGCTGCCACCGATCACCAGCACCGTGTCGCCGGCCGCGGCGGCAGCGATCGCGGCGGTGATGGTGGGATGCGTGCCGCCGGTGCCGACCACGAAGGTCTGCTGGGCTGGCAGGAGGGCGAACGACAGCCCGACGGCCGTCACGAGTCGGAGTTCCCTTCGCATGGTGCGCACAGCCTAGCGCGCGCTGGCGATCGTGGCAGGGGCGGAGGGGGCGGCGGTCGCGGGTCAGACCCGCGCTCGAACCCAACCCACGAGTCGCGTCGTGTTCACCGCGAGTTCGTCCCACCGTTGCGACTCCGGGCTCCAGATCCGGATGCAGTAGCGGTGATCGGCCTCCGAGAAGCACGGGATCGCGAGCCGTCCCGGAGCCGTGACGGCAGCGAACGGGTCGCACCTGTACCGCCCGATCTCCACGCCGGCGCTGCGGATCACGTGGACGTGGTCGGTCGCTGCCACCGAACACTCGAAACCGTGACCCAGCGACCACCACCGCAGCGGCGCGGCGCAGCGCTTCGGCACGTCGATCGAGTACGGGCGATCACAGGTATAGACGAGCCGCGAATC
>JAGQRA010000388.1 GCA_020425885.1 Planctomycetota bacterium
CGTCGTGCTCGAGACCCGCCGGGTCAGCGCGGCTTTCCTGCGACGGCGCCTGCGCATCGGTTATGACGAGGCCTGCCTCGTCCTCGCCGCCTTGTCCGAGCGCGGCGTCGTCGAACTCGACGAAGACGAGTCACAGGGCCGCGTGGCCGATTGAGATGAAGGAAAGGGAGAGGGCCGGCCCTCTCCCCTCGTCTCGGATTGCTCCATTGGCGATCGCCGGCGCGGCTGTCCGCAGCAGTTCTGTCGTCGGTTTTCTCGCGCCGCTGACCGCGGGATTCTCCACCGCGACCGACCATGAAGGGCGCAGCCCGGGTCGTGTTCGTCCCCAACTATCCACGGTTGTTCCAGGCGCCCCCCAACACCGTCTTGCTTGCGCTATCGTGGTCGATCGCTAAAGCAGTTTGCCCGTCGGAGGTCAACCGGCGGAAACGGTCCCGGGGTGCATCGGCGGTATGCGCGGCGGGAGTGCGGCGGCAGCGACAAGGTCATTCGGTCAGGGCGTCATGGTGGACTTCAAGCAAGCGGACATGCGGTCGGCACCGCAGAACCTCGAGGCCGAGCGATCCGTACTCGGTGCCCTGTTGCTGCATCCGGATGCGGTGGCCGATGTGACGTTCCTGCGCGGCGAGGACTTCTTCCTGCGCCGTCACCAGCTCATCTTCGACTCCATCGTCGGCTCCTACAACGACCGCCAGATCACCGATCCGATCGCGGTCGGCGAGCAGCTGTCGCGGTTGGGCCAGCTCGAGGACGTCGGCGGCCACGGTCAGCTGCTCGACCTGATGGAGAGCGTCGTCACCGCCGCCGGCGTCGTGCACCACGCCGACATCGTGCGCGAGAAGTCGGTCCAGCGGCAGCTGATCAACGTCTGCCTCGAGATCCAGCAGCGCGCCTACACCAACGAGCAGGAGGCCAAGGAACTGCTCGACGACGCCGAGCGGCAGATCTTCGAGATCGCCCGCCTCGAGAAGAGCGGTGAGGCCTCGAGCATCGCCGAGGTGCTGCAATCCGCCTTCGAGCGCATCGACCGGCTGCGCGAGCGCGAGGGGCGTCTGACCGGCCTCGGCACCGACTACTACGATCTCGACGACATGATGGGCGGGCTGCAGCAGGGCGAGCTGATCATCATCGCCGCCCGTCCGTCGATGGGTAAGACGACGTTCGCCCTCAACATGACGGAGCGGGTCGCCAGCCTCGGCGCCGGCGTGGCGTTCTTCTCGCTCGAGATGAGCAAGCACCAGGTCATCCAGAACATGCTCTGCTGCCGCGCCCAGATCGACGGCCAGGCCATGCGCAAGGGGCGGATCACCGATCAGCAGTACAAGCGGCTGCAGGAGGAGGCGGCCCGACTCTACGAGGCGTCGATCTACGTCGACGACACGCCCGGCATCTCGATCACCCAGCTGCGGGCGAAGTGCCGCCGGCTGAAGCAGAAGCACGGCATCGACATGGTCGTCGTCGACTACCTGCAGCTGATGACGGCTGGGTCCAGGGTCGAGAGCCGTCAACAGGAAATCTCGGCGATTTCCCGGGGGCTGAAGGCCATCGCGCGTGAGTTGTCGATTCCGGTAATCGCATTGTCGCAGTTGAATCGCGACGTCGAGAACCGTGATGATCACCGGCCGCGGATGAGCGACCTGCGCGAGTCGGGAGCCATCGAGCAGGATGCTGACGTCATCATCCTGTTGCACCGCGACGAGTACTTCAAACCCACCGAACAGAACGCGGGGCTGGCGCAGATCATCATCGCCAAGCAGCGCAACGGACCGACCGGCGAGGTCGTGCTGCGATTCTTCCGCGAGTACATGCGATTTGAAAACTACACGCGCAGGGCAGAGCCGATGCAGTAGACGGAGCGGTCGCGGGATCGGCGGCCGTCTGCGGATCTGCGCGCGCGCGGTGCAGCTTCTCGTCGCGGCCGTGCTGATCGGCGGGTTGCCGGCCCAGAACACAGCCGGCCAGAACACAGCCGGCCAGAACACAGCCGGCCAGAACACAGCCGGCCAGAACCCCGGCGGTCAGAACCCCGGCGGTCAGAACCCCGGCGGTCCGGGCGCGTCCGGAGTCACGGTTGCCACGCAGGGCGAGGGCGATGGCCAGCTGTCCAAGGAAGTGGCTGCCCTGCAGAACAAGCGGGTCCACGCCATCCAGGTCGAGCGCTACCAGGATGGTGGCGGCCAACCCAGCCCCGTCGACCCGGCGACCTCGGACTCGCTGGTGCGGAATCTCGAGTCGCGCGTTGGCCAGCCGTTCGACGCCCGCCTGGTGAAGACCGATTGCCAGAGTCTGTGGCTCGAGCGTCGTCTCGTCGTCACCGCCTACGCCGAGGAGGTCGACGGCGAGGTCGACCTGACGTTCGTGGTCGAGCGCGAGATCAGCGTCTACGAAGGTGTCGAGTTCCGCGGCCTGGTCAGCCTCGAGCGCAGCATGGTCGACAGCCTGCTCGGCATCCACGATGGCCGCCAGGTGACGTCCAACGAGGCCGAGGCCATGCGCAAGGTCCTGCTGTCGCGCTACCATCGCGAGGGCTTCGCCTTCTGCAGCATCGAGCTGCGACCGGTGCCGATCGAGGTGGCCGTCGCCGACGATCCGGCGACGCCGGTGCCCAACCGGATGCAGTTCGTCATCGACGAGGGCGCCAAGGTGACGGTCCGCAACGCCGTCGTGGTCGGCAACGAGTCGTTCCCGGTCCGGGCGATCTTCGGCTTCGCCGGCACCGGCAGCTACCTGCTGCGCGATTCCCACATCCAGAGCGATCCGTCTTGGGGCTTCTCGCGCGGCGGCGCGTTCAGCCGCGAGATCCTCGAGGAGGACCTCGATCGTCTGCGGCTGTTCTATCGCAGCCGCGGGTTCCTCGACGCCACGGTCGACATCGCCGATGCCGTCTTCACCGCTGATCGTGGCGAGGTCGACATCACCATCGTCGTCGTCGAGGGCGAGCGCTACCGGATCCGCTCGATCGAGATCGAGCACGTCAACCAGGACGGCTCGCCGCTCACCGCGCCGCCGCTGTACTCGGCCGAGGAGATCCAGGCTGAGCTGGCGATCGAACCGGGCGAGTACTACGACCATGCCAAGCTGCAGCGTGACTGGCTCGAGATCCAGGAGTTCTACGGTGAGCGCGGTCATCCGCCGTCCAACTTCCCCGGCATGCGCGACGTCGCCGGTGCCTGCCAGGTCGGCTGGCCGCCGGTCGAGATCTACGGCGAAGGCGCCGAGGTCGACGTCACCTTCCTCGTCGTCGAGGGGGTCCCCAAGACGTTGCGCGACGTCGTCATCCGCGGCAACCAGTTCACCCGTGACCCGGTGGTCCGACGTCAGATCAGGGTGCTGCCCGGTGAAAGGATCGACATGCGCGAGGTGCGCCGGGCGCAGCGGAGCCTCGAGCAGACCGGCTACTTCAGCGATCGGCATGCCCTGATCGGACCGCGCGTCGAGTTCCAAGCCGTGCCCGGCGAGCAGGACGTCGTCGATCTCGCGGTCGAGGTCGAGGATGGCATGACCGGCGAACTGCGTTGGGGCGTGGGCATCAGCACCGGCCAGGGCATGCAGGCGTCGATGACCTACAACAAACGCAACTTCGACCTGTGGGCCCCGCCGAGCTCGTGGAACCCGATCACCGCGATCGGCGAGATCCTCGACAACCGGGCCTTCCACGGCGGCGGCCAGACCCTCGGTCTGCTGCTGGCGCCGGGCAGTCGCTACAGCCAGTTCCGGATCCAGTGGACCGACCCCGACTTCTTCAACGATCACTTCGAGACCTGGAACGGCAGCGTCGCCGGCGAGCGCCTGATCCGGCGCGAGCCCAACGGCTACACCTCCGACACGCTCGGTGCCGAGATCGGGCTGGGCCACAACTTCACCGAGGAGTTCAACGTCAGCCTCGGCGCCCGCCAGGAGACCGTCGAGATCGACGATCTGGCGCCCGACGCGACGGCCTATGCCTTCGACGCCGAGGGCAGCACCGAGATGCGCGGGCTGCGACTCAGCGCGCAGTACCGGGATCTCGACAACCGCTGGCGACCGACCAGCGGTGTCGATCTGGCGGCGTCGGTCGAGATGATCGGCGGCCCGCTCGGTGGCGGTGCCAGCCTCTACAAGTTCATCCACCGCGCGGATGCCTACCTGCCGTTGCGCGAGAACGAGATGAAGCACCGCACCGTGCTTCACTTCGATCACTACTTCGGCGTCGCCGAGGAATTCGGCGACAGCGACCACGTGTTCCTCACCGAGCGGTTCTACATGGGTGGGCGCAACCTGCGCGGCTTCGACTATCGCGACGCCGGCCCCAGTCAGTTCGGCCGTCCAGTCGGCGGTGAGGCGATGTACACCGCCTCGCTCGAGCTGACCTTCCCGCTGGTCGCGACGCGTCTGGAGAACGAGGTCCGCGACCGCGAGCTGCTGCGCTTCGCGGTCTTCACCGACTTCGGCCTGCTCGGCCTCGGCCTCGGCGACTCGACGTTCGGCGAGCCGCGACTGAGCAGCGGCGTCGGCCTGCGCATCGAGATCCCGTTGCTCGAGGTGCCGATCGCGCTCGATGTGGCGTGGCCGTGGATGTACGAGGAGAGCGACGACCGGCGTCAGTTCTTCTTCTGGATCAGCCGGTGAGCGGCGCGGCCGGAGACCGCCGCCCGTTCCGGCGGCTCGACGGCGAGGTGCTCGTCAGCAATCCCTGGCACCGCTACTGCCGGGACCGCTACATCCAGGCCGACGGCAGCGAAGGTGTCTACTACTACGTCGACATGGCCGGCAGCTGCGGCGTGATCCCGGTGTTCGACGACGGCTCGACGATGCTGCTGTCGGTGCGGCGCTACCTGCTGGGTGTGGACCTGTGGGAGTTTCCGATCGGCGGCATGAAGCCGGGTGAGGAGCCGTTCGAGGTCGCCGCCCGCGAGCTGCACGAGGAGGCCGGGCTCGCGGCCGCCGACTGGGCCGAGCTCGGCTACTTCGCGCCCTACAAGGGCGTGTCGAACGAGCGCTGCTGGTTCTTCCTCGCGCGCGGCATCACCCAGCTCCGCCAGCAGCTCGAGCCGAGCGAACGCATCGTCACGCACCGCCTGCCCTTCGCCGAGGCGCGCCGGCGGCTCGTCGAGCAGGAATGCGGTGACGGTCAATCGCTGGCGGGGCTGATGCTGCTCGAGCGCTGGTTGCAGCGGGGCAACACGCTGTGACAGCAGAACGAAGATCGCCGCTGCGGGTCACCGTCTACGCCTCCTCGAGCGAGCGCGTCGACCCCGCCTTCACCCCGATCGCCGAGGAGCTCGGGCGCCGCATCGCCGAGCGTGGTTGGGACCTGGTCTGGGGCGGCGGTCGCTACGGGCTGATGGGCGCCGTGTCACGCGGTGCCCGGGCCGCGGGCGGCCGCACGCTCGGCGTGATCCTGCAGGAGTTCATCGACAAGAACGTGCATTGCACCGAGGCCAAAGAGATGGCGTCGGTCGACGACATGCGGCTGCGCAAGCGCGGCCTCTGCGAACGCGGCGATGCCTATGTCGCGTTGCCCGGTGGGTTCGGCACGCTCGAGGAGGTGCTCGAGATCCTCTCCTTCAAGCAGCTCGGCTTCCACGACAAGCCGGTCGTGTTCCTCGACGCGCTCGGCTACTGGCAGCCGTTGCTGCGCGCGATCGAGCACGGCTTCGCCGGTGGCTTCATCCAGCCGCACTTCCGCGGCATCTACTCGGTGGCCGCCGACCCGGCCGCGGCCATCGAACAGATCGAACGCGCGCCGCCGTGGCGGCGCGGCCGCATCGATGGCCGCGGCGGCGGCACCGCCTGATCGGGTCAGCACCTGAGCAGGCGCGCGAACACGTCGCTGAGGCTCAGCACGCCGATGACCGCGGTGCCGTCGAGCACCGGCAGACGGCGGACGCCGCTCATCCGCATCAGGTTGATGCAGTCGAGCAGGTTCGCGGTCCCGGGCACGCACACGGCGGGGCGGGTCGTGGCGTCCTCGACGTGGAGCTGATCGAGGACGCTGACGTCGTGCGAGCAGATCAGGTTGACGATGTCCTTGCTGGTCAGGATTCCCGGCAGGTCCGTCGGTTCAGCGCCGGCGACGAGCAACGCTCGGATGCCGTGGCCGGCCATGCGCTCGGCGGCGGCGCGCAGGTTCTCCTGCGGCTTCGCCCACTGGACCGAGTCGTTCATGACCTCGATGGCCTTGAGTGTCTTGAGATCACAATTCATGGCAGCTCTCCAATCACGATTGCCCGTTGCGCCGTATCGAAGCGGAATTCGGCGTTGTAGACCGGTTCGTCGGGCCGCAGCTCGAAGTTGCCGAAGCGGATGACGACGCCGGGGTGGCAGACCTTGCCGATGCGGATGCGCGCGCTGCCGAGGATCTCCTCCTGGCGTTGCCGCAGACGCAGCTGCGCGGCGCGGATCTCGTCGCCGGCGCGCACCTGCGCGCGTGCCGCCTTGGCGTTGCGCCTGCCGTCGTTGCGCCGCGGCCTGTTCGCCGCCCGTTCGAGCCTGGCTGCGGCCACCGTCCGGCGCGCCAGCTCGGCCTCTTCTTCGAGCAGGCTGCCGACGGCCAGCACCGTCGTCGGGCCGGCGGCGGATCCGGCCTGGTTGAGATCGATCGAATCGCGCGCGCGTAGCTCGCCGGCGATCGCGCAACCATGGCCTTCGGTGATGCGGATGCGGCCGGCGATCAGGGTGGACTGGAACGACTGATCGGCAACGTCGATCCGGCCGCCGGCGACGAGGCGGGCCGCGGTCGTGTGCCGGCACGAGATATCGCCTTCGGCGCGCAGCGAACCGCTGTGGCCCATTACCCCTTGGCCGATGTGAATCGAGGCGCCGGCCACAGCCGAGGCATCGATCACGGCGCCGGTGACGGCGATGTCGCCGTCGGCCTGGACGCAGAAGCCGGTGCCGACATCGCCCTTGACGAGCAGCGAACCGCGCGAGTGCAGGTTGCCCGAGGCGTAGTCGACGTTGCCCTCGTGCGTGTACAGGGCGACGACGTCGATCAACTTGTCGGTGGACAGCACGACGCCGTCCGCGGTCGCCACCAGATTGTTGCCCTGGCGGGTCACGCCAGCGCCTTCTCGTTGGGGGTGCGGGCGGCCAGCCTTCGGGGTGATCACCCGGCCGCGAACACAGCGGCCGGGCCTGCCGGCAGTCGGCGGCAGGATCGTGGCCACGGTCTGGCCCTTGAAGATGGGGTGCAGCGTCCAGCGTTCGCGGTAGTCGATGCTGCGGTCCGCGTGCACCGTGCCGGGGCCGCGGCCGCCGAGCATGTCCCCGCCCAGCTCACCGTCGGTGCCGGCCTCAGCCGCGGTGCCGCGGGCGACGACGCCGGCGGCCGAACCGCTCGGGTCGGCTGTGAGGATGGCCATCGCCTGCAGCGCGGCCTCGTCGATGCCATGTGTCACGCCCGCGGCCTTCAGCGCCGCGCGCAGATCGTCGATCGAGGCTTCGGGGCCGGGGCCGGCCTGCAGCCTGGCCTCGAGCCCGTTGCCCGAGATCTTGATCTGAAGCCGTTCCACTTCGGCAGCATCGGCATTTGCACCATGCCACCTGCTGCGTCCGTCCCGGTCTGGCGCGCGGGCTCCGGATCAGAGGATGTAGAGGCCGGTGGCCTCGCCGAGCCCGGGCGAACCGTTGGCCGGGATGGCCAACGCCTGGAACGCGAGCTGCAGGCCGACCAGGGACGGCGCCGACGGTATCGCGAGATCGAACACGGCCCGAGGATGCGATGGCATCGACGAAACCGGCACCGTGGCCAGCGGTTGCTGCAGCCAGAACTCGCCGAGTCCCGGCACCGCGGTCGGGGTCGCGGCGAAGTAGCCGCCCGCGATCAGCGCGATGCCGCCGCCGTCGAGATGCAGCGACATCGAGGCGACGGTGCCGATCGGCTGGGTGCGCCGGAACTCGGGAAACTGCGCGTAGGCGAGCAGCGACGGCACCGGTCCGCTGCCGAGCAGGTGCGTCGCGGTCACGATGTGACTGCACTCCGAGTTCGAGCTGCCCTGGATGTAGGGCTCGGGCAGCGCGACCGAGCTCCATACGCCGTCGAACGCGCCGAAGGCGTGGGCCTGCTGCGGGCCATCGACCACGAACGAACTCGTGCGCCAGATCGACACGATCGGGGTGGCCTGTGAGGTCCGCGCGATGCTGCGCCAGGTATCGGCGCGGGCATCGAAGGCGTGCAGGCTGGTGTTGTCGAAGACCATGGCGATGGCGCTCTGGTCGTTGCCGAAGAGCGTCGGCGCCGGTGACGCCAACGAGATGTAGTTGCCGGTGCGCGCCGAGAACGCGCAGGCACCGGCGGTCGTCTGCAGCAAGGCGCTCGTCGTCGTCAGCGTCGGCGGCACCGGCAGCGCGTCGAGCGGCGCTGGCTGCCACGATCCAGTCAGCGCGCTGAAGCACCAGGGCCGTCCCGTTCCGCTCTCGGTTACGGCGGCGACGACATTGGCGACGGCCATGGTGCTCGTGGCGAGCGTGATCGTCGCGGCCGAGTCGTGCACCGGGCTGTAGCCCGTGATCTGCAGGCCGTCCTGCAGCAACAGCACCGCGGTGCTGATCAGCGCCGTCGCGGTCGACGGCCCGAGCGGCATGCTGAACACGCCGCGCGGCGCCGAGAAGGCGACGAGGCCGAGCGGCGTGTCGATCAGGCAGACCAGATCGGCGCTGTGCGGCACCGCCGTGGCGCCGTACGGCGTCGTCTCGAAGCGACCCTGCACGGCGCTGTAGGCGACCATCTGGTTGCCGTCGTAGAACAGGCCCCAGTCGTCGGCGCGCGTGAAGGTGGCGGCGGCGGGAATGGCATGTGTCTGCCAGGATCGGTGCAGCGCCGAGAAGGCGTAGGCCGTGGTCGCGTCGATCGCGAAGCCGGCGGCGCCGTCGCACGAGATCGTGAGCGTGGTCGCCGGCACGGTCATGTCGTGCCATTGCCCGGTGTAGGCGTCGAAGCCGCTCAGGATCGTTCCCATGCTGAGGACGGCGACGTGACGCTGGACGCCGAGGTCGTGTCCGGGCTGCAGCGCCCGCTGCGTCCAGTCGCCGACGAAGGCGCTGTAGGCATGCAGCAGCGCCCCGTCGGCGACGAGCAGGATCGAGTCGTTGCGCTGGCCGCCCGGATTGCGCAGCTGCGCCGTGGCCGAGACGGTCAGCGTCGCGGCGTCACCGGTGTAGGCCGAGTACGCGGTCCACTGCGTGCCGTCCTGGATCAGCAGGCAATCGTTGCGCAGGCTCAGGGTCGCGCCCGGGCCGATGGCGAGCGTGTGCCAGGTTCGCGTGACGGCGGAGAACACCGACAGCGTGCTGCCGTTGCGGTAGGTGATCAGCTTGCCCTGGTTCGACAGCTGCGACACCACGACGCCGGTCGGGACCGTGAGATCCGCCCAGTGCGGTGGCAGCTGAGCCGTCGCCGCGGCCGGCACCAGTCCGACCGCGAACGCGCCGACGGTTCTGGCAACGGCAACGAATGCCCGGGTGCCGAATGGTGGCGAGGCGAGATGAGGCATGGTCCTGCTGCGCATTGTCGGCCCCGCGCCGGTGCGCGCAAGTGGGGGTGGCGGGCCGTTGCCATCGGCGGTGTGTCGCGCGGTCAGGCTGCGGTCGGCGGTCTGCCGATCATGACGTGCAATGACTACCGCGACCTCCGAGCTCTCCCAGGTATTCGCACGACAGATCGCCGACAAGCGATTGACCCTGCCGACCATGCCCGGAACCGCTTCCGAGGTCATGGCCCTGTGTCAGCAGGAGGATACCGATGCGGCCAAGCTGTCGTCGGTGATCCACAACGATCAGACGATCGCCTCGAACGTACTGCGGGTCGCCAACTCGGCGGCCTACGTCGGCACCGTGCCGTGCGCGTCGTTGCAGCAGGCGGTCAGCCGCCTCGGTCTGCAGCTGATCACCGAGATCGCGATGGCGGTCTCGGTGCGCGGGCGCATGTTCGGCAACCCGCAATGCGCCGATCTGCTCGCCGCGCTGTGGCAGCATTCGGTGCTGACCGGGTTCTTCACCAAGGAGATCGCGCGCATGCGGCGGCGCAACGTCGAGATCGCCTTCCTGTGCGGCCTGCTGCACGACGTCGGCAAGGCGGTGCTGCTCGACAACATCGATCGCGTCCTCGGCAAGCGCGAGCTCAAGATCCCGGTGCCCGACATGCTGGCCGCGATCGAGGAGCAGCACATCCCGGCCGGTCGCATGCTGTCGATCGAATGGAAGCTGCCCGACCAGATCGCCGAGTCGATCGAGCATCATCACGATTTCGAGTCGGCCGAGCGCTTCCAGGACATGGCGATGACCGTGTGCCTCGCCGATCTGCTCAGCCATGTCATCGTGCCCAACGTGTTCTACACCGAGCTGTCGGCCGATGACCTCCGGGCCCATCCGGTCCTCGCCGGGCTCAACATGTACTCGGATCAGGTCGACGAGCTGCTGGCGCTGAAGGAACGTGCGCTGGCCGTCACCGAGGGCATGCAATGAGCCGCGCGATCGAAAGCTGGGATGTCGTCATCATCGGTTCCGGCCCCGCCGGCCAGAAGGCGGCGGTGCAGGCATCGAAGGCAGGCAAGCGGGTCTGCGTGATCGAGCGCGATCAGGGCGTCGGCGGCGCCTGCGTGCACCGCGGTACGATTCCGAGCAAGACGCTGCGCGAGACGGCGGCCCAGCTGATCGGCTTCCGTTCGACGATCGGCCATCACGTCGACGTCGAGATGCCGCCGGATCTCAGGTTGGCCAGCCTGATGGACCGCATGGAGAGCGTGGTCACGGCGCACGTCGGTTACATGGGCCGGCAGATGCAGCGCAACGACATCGCGCAGATCCACGGTCGCGCCAGCTTCATCGACGCCGAGACCGTTGCCGTCGAGTCCATCTACGGCGAACAGCGTCTGCTGCGTGCCGACATCATCGTCATCGCCTCGGGCTCGCGGCCGCGCACGCCGGGCGACATCCCCGTCGACCACGATCACGTCCTCGACAGCGACTCGATCCTCAGCATGGCCTACCTGCCGAAATCGCTCTGCGTGCTCGGCGGCGGCGTCATCGCGTCAGAGTACGCGACGATCTTCGCCGCGCTCGGCGTCGCCGTCACCATGGTCGATCGCGCGCCGCGCCCGTTGTCGTTCCTCGATCACGAGATCCTCGATCACTTCGTCGACGCCTTCGAAGGCAACCCCGGCTGCGCCTACATCGGCGGCGCCAAGGTCATGAGCGTGCAGTGGGACGGCGTCGAGAACGTCGTCACCCGGCTCGACAACGGCTGGGAGCTCAAGAGCGAGAAGCTGCTGTTCGCCCTCGGTCGCGTCGCCAATGTCGAGGGACTCTGCATCGAGGCGGCCGGCCTCGCCACCAACGAGCGCGGCCACATCCCGGTCGACGCCGACTGTCGCACCAGCGTGCCGCACATCCTCGCCGTCGGCGACGTCATCGGCCCGCCGGCGCTGGCTTCGGCGGCGATGGAGCAGGGGCGTCGCGCCATGCGGGTCGCGCTCGGCCTGCCGAGCACCGAGGGTTGCGACGTCATCCCGGCCGGCATCTACACCCTGCCCGAGATCTCGAGCATCGGTCTCGACGAGGCGCAGGCCACGGCCAAGTACGGCAGCTGCCACGTCGGCCGCTCGCGCTTCGCCGAGCTCGCGCGCGGGCAGATCGCCAACGTCCCCGAGGGCCTGCTCAAGCTCGTCGTCGAACCCGAGCAGCTGCGTGTCGTCGGTTGCCAGATCCTCGGCGAAGGCGCGACCGAGCTGATCCATCTGGCGCAGCTCGCGATCCGGAACGGCAACGACGTCCACCTCTTCGTCGACTCGATCTTCAACTTCCCGACACTGGCCGAGGCCTATCGCGTCGCCGCGTTGGACCTGCTCGAGGAGATCTCGAAGCCGAGGCCGGAGCCGGCCGCGCGCGGCTGATCGGGCCTCGGGCATGGCGTCGTCTCATCGGGGCGGCATGATGCGCCCATGGCACCGAACGTCGCGGTAGTTCTCTCCGGCTGCGGTTTCCTCGACGGATCCGAGATCCACGAATCCGTTCTCACCCTGTTCCATCTGCAGCGCTGCGGGGCGACGACGTACTGCCTGGCGCCGCGCCGAGCACAGACGGACGTCGTCGATCACAGCCGCGGCGAAGCCGTAGTCGGCGCCGCGCGTGACGTCTTCACCGAGGCGGCGCGGATCGCACGCGGCAAGGTGGCCGACCTGGCGACCGCATCGGCGTCGGACTTCGACGCCATCGTCTTGCCCGGCGGCTACGGCGCGGCCAAGAACCTCAGCGACTTCGCGAGCGCCGGTGCCGCGGCCACTGCCGACGCCGACCTGGCGCGCCTGCTGCAGCAGATGCACGCGAGTGGCAAACCGATCGGCGCGATCTGCATCGCCCCGGCGGTGCTGGCCGCGGTGCTCGGCCGCTCGGTGCATCCGACGCTGACGATCGGCAACGATACTGCTACGGCGGCGGCGCTCGGGGCGATGGGCGCGAGCCACCTCGACTGCGCCGTGACCGAGTGCGTCGTCGACGCCGACAACCGCATCGTCACCACCCCGGCCTATATGTACGACGCCCGTGTCGACGAGGTCGCGGCCGGCATCGGCAAGCTCGTCGAGGCCGTGCTCGCCATGACGGCGGAGAACGCACGATGACGCGCCGTGCCCGGCGGCTGCGCTGTCTCGTCACCGGCGGCGGCACCGGCATCGGCGCCGGGATCGCCGAGCGCCTCGTCGCCGCCGGCCATGACGTGGCCGTGCTCGGTCGGCGGCGCGGGCCGCTGCAACGAACGGTTGCCGCCCTGGCCGGCGGGCGACGCCGCGTCGTGGCCGTCACCGGCGACGTCACCGACGAAGGCAAGATCAAGGCTGCGGTCGATCGTGCGGCGAAGGCGCTCGGCGGCCTCGATGTCCTGGTCAACAATGCCGGCGCCGGCGGCCCCAATGCCGGCGCCACGGCCGGACCCGAGCGCTGGAACGAGATCGTTCGCACCAATCTCGACGGCGTGTTCTTCACCACCCGCGCCGCACTGCGTCACATCCCCGATGGCGGTCGCATCGTGACCATCAGCTCGGTGCTGGGGCGGTTCGGCGTGCCCGGTTACACGGCCTACTGCGCCAGCAAGCACGGCGTGATCGGGCTCGGCAAGGCGCTCGCACTCGAACTCGCCGCGCGACGCATCACGGTCAACACGATCTGCCCCGGTTGGGTCGAGACCGAGATGGCCCGTTCGGGCATGCGGCTCATGGCCGAGAACATGCAGGTCGACTACGAGGAGGCGCGGCACCAGGCCCTGTCCGCAGTGCCCCTCGGCCGCATCCTGCAGCCCGAAGAGGTCGGCGAGCTCGTCGTCTGGCTGTGCTCACCGGCGGCCTCGGGGATGACCGGGCAGGCGATCAGCCAGTGCGGTGGACAGGTCATGTGGTGAAGAACTGATGTCCTGAGTGGGGCACCGGGTCGCATCGCCCTGTGCCCCCATCAGACCGACGCGCCGCGCCACGCGGCCTCGCCTTCGCCAGCCGTTGCAGGGTGCCCCATCCAAGACATCAGTTCTGTTCGTTCGTGACCGTCTCGATGGGGGACCGGCGAACGCGCGTTGGCATCGCCGACAGCAGGGCGCCGCATTGTCATTGGCGAATCGCGCAGAGCGGTTGCGGTGGGCCGGAGATAGCCTCTCCTGTCGGGCTGGGCTCGATCCACTGTCATGCGCGTGAACCCAATCGCTCTGTTCGGCCTGTTGTCATTCGCGGCCTGCTCTGCCCCGGGTCATGAGTCCCTCGTGACCGATCGTGCCGCGCTCGAGCGCCTGGTCGCCGCCGGCCCTGCGATCGCCGAGCGACTGCCGATCATCCGCTCGCCGCAGGGGCAGGAGCCGCAGAACCGCACCCGCAAGATCGACCAGCTCGAACCGAGCGGCTTCGGCCGGCGTCGCTACCGCGGCTCCGTGACCCCGCTGCGCTTGCTGGCCGAGGTCGGCTACGGCGCGATCGACATGAAGGCGCCGCGACTGGTCCTGCACGACCGGACCGACGTCTCGTTCCTTCACCTCGGCCTCGAGAGTGCCGCCGACTCGCCGCGCGGTGCGGCGCTCCATCTGCGCACCATGGCCTCGGGATCGGACCTCTTCGTCGGCTCCCTGCTCAGCAACGGTGTGGTGCCGCGGCCGGCCGCGACGCAGCTGTTCGCGGCGCAGGCGTTCCCGCATCTGCGCTTCACGGCGCCCGTGGGTGACTTCGAGGTACCGTTCCGGCTCGGTGTCTCGGTCGACCACACCAACCTCGATCATCATCGCGCCGGCGTCGAACGCGAGTGGCTCACGGTCGGCGTGCGCTGGCAGGCCGAGCCGAGTCACGTGCTGCATGCGACCCGCGACGGCGGCCTCGACCTGTTCGCGAGGCTCGGCGGCCAGGTCGGCTACGGTTGGTTCCACGAGCAGTACGCCAACGGTCGCGACGGCGACAGCGTGTTGCATTGGGACTACGACGTCGGCCTCGGCCTGCGGCTGCGCCATCGCGATTGGGCGTTCGATCTGCGCTACGAATTCGGTCAGGGTCAGCTCGGCGCGACCGACACCGGCTTGTTCGGCGGCAATGCCCGGCTCGAGTCGCTGCACCAGGGCGTGTTCCTCGGCGGCAGCTATCGCTTCTGAGAGAGTCGCTCGCCCGCCGCGCGCGGTCAACGGTAGCGGACGTACATCGCGCCGTGATCGTCCGCGGTGGTGACCTGGGTGCCGTCGAGGTGCTCGACCGCGACCTCGGTCGTCATGGTCCGCACCGACTCGGCCGCGAGCAGCGCCAGCGCCAGGATCCACGCCGGTCGCAGGCGGTCGCTCCGCATCAGCACGCAGGCCACCGCCGTCGCCATCAACGGGATGAGCAGTGCGCCCTGGCGCGCGTAGCCGAAGAACGCGGCGGTGACGGCGAGCTTGCTGGCGGCGAACGCGAGCCACGGCCACAGCCACGGCTGCCGGCGCATGGTCCACACGCCGGCCAGGGCGAGGCCGAGCACCGCGAGGCGGAACAGGAGCGGCATGGTGCCATCGGCGAGCACGATGTCGACCGGGCGGCGGGTGCCCGACAGGCCGATCGGCAGCGCGTAGCCGCCGAGTCCGCTGGCGGAGCCCTCGGCGGCGTGCCAGAGCTTGCGCAGCGTGCGCAGCGCCGCCGCCAGCGGATCGGCGGCGATCTCCCGCCACCCGTCGCGGTAGCCATCGAGCAGATGGCCGAGGTGCGGCGGATAGCTGAGCACGAGGGTGCCCTGGCGCGGCAACACCTGCAGCAATCCCGGCGGATAGCGTGACGGTCCGCCTGCCAGCGGCGGCGCGCGATCGAGGGCCGCGCCGGAGAAGCCGGCGTCGGCCTCAGGGGTGTTGGCGAGGAAGAAGTTGAGGCCGCCGTAGAGGCAGATCAGCGGCTTCGGCAGCGGTCGCGGCCAGGTGCCGTAGGCCTCCTGCACGACGTCGAGGTCGGCGGGTTCCACGACGGTCGCGCCGCGCGTGCGTTGGGTGTCGGTGACGAATTGGAACACCGGGCCCTGCTGGAACGCCGGCAGCGTCCGCAGGCGGTCGAGGGCCCCGGGTCGCCATGACAGACCGCCGGGCCACGACGTGTTCGCCGGCGGCAGCGCCGGCGCGTTCGCCGAGTTGTAGTCGTCGATCGCGCCACGCACGGCGAGGTGCCACGGCAGCAGCGTGATCGCGAACACCGACGACGCCACGAGCAGCGTGCGCCGCCAGCGCCCGGCCCGTTGCAGCGCCAGCACCGACAGCAGGGCAGCGAAGGTCAGCAGGTGTTCGGCGCGCAGCAGGCAGAGCAGCGCATGCAGCACGGCCCAACGCCCAGCGACCGCGATCGAGGGCGCGGTGCGCAGCCGCTCCTGATCGAACAACGACACCATCACGAGCACCAGGTACGGCAGCTCCGAGTGCGGGCCGCTGCCGAGTACGATAAGGTTGCTGGCCGCGGCGCAGAGCACGCCGGCGAACACCGCGGCCGCGGCGCGGACGTGGTGGCGCAGCAGCAGGTAGAGCAGCGGCGCGATCGTCGCGCCGAGAACGGCGAAGACTAGCCGCAGCCGCCATGCGGTCTCCTGCGAGCCGTCCCACAGCATCGACACCAGCCAGTGCATACCGGGCGGGCGCAGCGGCAGCCGCAGCAGCTCGTGATCGGCGCCGGTCGCCGCGGCGTTGGCGAGTTCCTGCCACACCGGGGCGTCGCCGAGGAACGCGGCCGCATGCGCGTCGAGGCGGTCGCCGGTCGAAAGCCAGAACAGCACGCGCAGGGCGAGGCCGAAGCCGAACAGCAACAGGGCGGGGCGCACGGTCGTCACCATACGCAGCGGGGCGCCCGGACCCAGTCCGAGCGCCCCGTCGCGGCGTCATTCACAGCGGTCGCCGGTTACGGCGTCTGCGTGAACAGGTTGACGAACTGGTTCGACGTCACGATCTGGGTGTTGGTCGCATCGAGCGTCAGCGCCTGGCTGTACCAGGTCGAGCCGATCGTCGACGGTACCGCCGGGGCGTTGAACGAGATGCCGAACGTGCCGCTGGCGTTGGTCCAGAACGGGATCTGCGCGAACGTGCCGCCGACGAGGATCGGCGGGACGCCGGGGAAGTTCGTCGGACCGCCGTTGCCGCCGATGACGACCAGCACCGGCTTGGGACCACCCTGGGTCTGCACCGACAGGTTGATCGGACTGCCCTGCACGGCCTGCTCGGGCAGCATCGTGAACGTCGCGTCGAGCGGCGGCACGTAGAGTTCGCCGAGCTGGACGTCGTCGATGTTCCAGCCGCCGAGCGTGAGGCCGGCGTCGGTCTGCAGGCGGAACTCGATCTGCACCGACGGGTTGTTGTCGGCCATCGGCAGCGAGTACTGGACCTGCTGCCAGGCGGTGTCGATGGTGTGGCCGTTCTGCTGGTTCTGCCACACCTGGATGCCGTTGACCGACAGCGTGGCGAGGTCGTAGATGCCCTCCTCGACGGTCAGCCAGCGCTTGAAGCGGATGGCGACGCCGCTGCGGCCGCTGCAGTTGATGATCGGCGAGCGCAGGTAGTTGTTGACGTTGTTCTGGTAGGCGCCGTTGAAGCCGGTGCCGCCGAGGTCGTTGCCCCAGCAGTTCGCACCCGAGGCGGCGGCCGCCGGGTCGGCCCAGGCGACGCCCTGGCTGGTGCCGCTGCGACCGGCCGGGGTGCCCTGCTGCCAGTCGTCCTGGGTCGCCACCATGGCGTGGGTCCAGCCCAGGGCCGGGCCGTCGAAGTTGTCGCTCCAGAACGACGTGAAGGCGCCGCCCGAGGCCGCGTCGACGACGTAGCTGTGCTCACCCGAGGCCGGCGAACGGACCGTCGTGGTGCCGTTGTGGACGGCTTCGATGTGGTAGTTGACGAGGCCGCTCGACAGGCCGGGCAGCATCGCCTCGTAGCCGTCGGTGCTGCCGTTCGGATGCATGTTGCGGACCTGCGCGGGGCCGCCGGCGGCGCTGTAGTGCAGCGTCACCGAGGTGATCGCGCCGGACGAGACGACGCCGGCGGTGCAGCTCACCTTGCGCGGCGTGACGCGGGTGTCGGTGTTCGGCAGCGGCGCGTGGGTGATGTAGGCCAGCATCAGCTGCGGGTAGGGGATGCCCTTGGCGATCGCCGCCGCGCTGAGCTCGTTGTAGTGCGGCGTGCCGTTGGCCAGGTTGCCGTCGTTGTCGTCGGCGATGAACACCTCGCGCACCGCGTCGGCCTGGTTGGTGGCGTCGGCGATGATCGAGCCGACGACGGTGTCGTCGGAGATCGCGATGGCGGCGGCGGTGCCGAGCGTGGCCCGCAGGTTCTGGCGGTAGCGCCAGGCGAAGCCCATCCAGATCTCGCCGGCGGCGTGGACCTCGGACTGGGTGCCGTACATCTTCGTGTTCATGCCGTTGCGGATGCCGACGCCGGCGGTCTGGAAGCCGCTGCCGAGGATCGGGCTGTCGACGAGATACATGCCGACGATGTCGCCCCAGCCTTCGCTGAGGCCGTCACCGGTCGAGTTGCTGATGCCGCCGAAGCGGTCGTCGAGGCCGTGGCCCCACTCGTGCACGACGACGGTCGAGAAGGCCGTGTTCGAGCAGCCGCCGCCGGCCGAGTAGAAGTTGATGGTGTTGCCGGTGTAGTAGGCGTTGCAGGTCGAGGTGATGTTGACCCGCGGCGAGACCGCGCTCGCGCCGTTCATCGCCGTCTGGTTCGACGCCACGTTCATGTCGAGGATCGAACGCAGCCACTCGTTGGCCCGGTCGACCCAGTAGGACGTCGTCGGGTGGGCGGCCTCGTTCGGCGTCGAGGCTGCGGTGCCGATCTGGATCGTGGTGGCGACGCCCGGGTTCACGACCTGGCTGATGGCCGGGGCGTTGGCGCCGGTGATGGCGGCGTGGTGGGTGCCGTCGAGCGCGCTCGCCGTGATCGTGACCGGCGCGGCGATGTCGATCGAGAACTGGCCGTTCTGGTCGGTCGTACGCGTGCCGACGCCGGGCACGTTCAGCACGATGCCCTGGAGCGGCGTGTTGACGAGGGCGCTGTAGGCGTCGTCGCCGGTGCGGGTCCAGGCCATGACCGTGACCGTCGTCGGCACCGGGGCCGGCAGCGGGGCCGTGGCGGTGAGGGCGAGGGCGCGCTCGATGCCGTGATGGCTGTTGCCGCACAGCGCGTTGCCGCACTCGTGCTTGTCGGTGCGGTAGTGCAGCACGTTGCCGGCGACCGCGTCGATGTAGTAGCGGCCGATCGGGCCCTCGCCGTTGCGGTCGACATTGCTGACCGGGACTTCCCAGGCGAGGAAGAAGGGAGCGTTCTCCTGGGCGCTGCTGTCGCCCCAGATGACGAGCTGCGCGGGGCGCTGCGGTCCCGGCTGCGGCACGCCGGTCGGCGTACCGACCTCCTGCCAGGCGATGGCGGTGGCGAGTCCTTCGGCGACGACCGGCACCGTGTTGAAGCCGGCGGGGACCGGGAACGCGACGCTGCCCATCATCGCGAGGGTGCCGACCATGTTGATGCGGACGTCGGCGCGACCGCCGATCACGGGCAGGCCACCGAAGTACTGATCGAACTTGAAGGACCAGGTGCGACCCATGCGGGAGCCGATGCTCTCGCGCCATTCCGAGGTGCCGAGGCCGAGCAGATCGCGGTAGTCGGCGAGGACCTGATTGGCGTGCTCACGCGCGTGTCCGAGGGTGTTCTCGCGCCAGTTGGCGAGCGGCAGGCCGGTGCCGTAGATGGCGCGCGGCGTCTGCGTGGCGGGATGCCACTGCGCGACCCATTGCCCGGGCGTTTTCTGCAAGAAGTCCTTGTAGGCCTGCTTGCTCTGGAAGGTCTGGCCCGGGTCTTGGGCGGCGGACGAAACTGCGAGCAGAATGCTCGCGCAGAAGGCTAGTCGCATGAGGGGATCACCTGATGAAGCTGGCAAACCGCGGGCTGCGCGGTCGGAGGAGGGAACCAGCGGCATCCCAGGGACAGGGAACAGGAGGCCGAAGGCCGAGGCAGGTCGGAGAAGTATTGTCCCGTTTGCGGCGGTGTCAACCGGCCCGGGCCGATTGTCGCGCGCGGGCGGTTTCGGTTGGCCGCAGTCGGTGCGGACTAGCCCAACTTCCGCAGTAGCTGGGCAGGTCGGACTGGAAACCAACGACTTAGGTCATTTGGTTGGCACTACACGACGGCGGCCTGGAGGGCCTTGGGGATTGCGAGCCGCCGCGGCAGTTCGATC
>JAGQRA010000389.1 GCA_020425885.1 Planctomycetota bacterium
AGAGCACGAAGGTGCGGAACGTCTCGAAGCGACCGCCGGGTGGCACCGTGATGTCGGGCCCGACGTCGGGCTTCACCTCGAGCAGGCACAGCGTCTGCTTCTGGTAGTTGACCTGGGTGTGGAACTCGGGGTCCTCGAGCCAGCGCACGCAGTGCGAGCTGCCGTCGGCGCCGGTCATCGCGTGGAAGGCGTAGTCGGTCTCGACGTGGATGTTCGGCAGCCGGACGCCGAGGCGCTGCGGTTCGACGCGTGACTCGGCTTCGACGATCGGCAGCCGCAGCGAGGTGAACGAATCGACGTTCACGGGCTCCCTTCTGCCGCTGCCGACCTCGAGCTCGAGCCAGTGCGCGAACATCGGGATGCCGTCGTAGAGTTCGAAGTGGACCGTGATCGAGACCTCGGCCAGCGCCTGGTCCGGACCGCTGAACCTGATCGCGAGATGCCGGCCGCGCGGCGGCCATACCGCGTCCGGCGCACAATGACGTCGGCGTTGCCAGGCGAATCGCTCGCGGATCGGCCCCGTCTCGTCGGCCGTGTTCTGCCACGCGGTGGCGATCGGCTTCATATCGGCCAGCCACTCCTCGCGCAGGAACGCGTGGTCGGGCTGACCTTCGAGCCCGCCGAGCCGAACGGTCCTGCCGTCGAGCACGAACTCGCCGAGCGACGCCGCCGCGCGCAGCAGCTGCTGCCCGGCAGTGCGCTGCTCGAGCCCGATCAGCGCCATCCGGCCGCCACCCGAGAGCCGCAGTGCCAACAGACCGTTGTCGAGGATCACGACTCCGGTGTCCGCATCGCGTTCGACCCTGGCCACGTACGGGCTCGGGTCGAGCAGCCAATCGGGCTGCTGCGCCTCGACGACGGCGACCGTGAACGTCACCGCGGCGGCGAACGCGCGCATCAGCCGCGCACCGTCCACAGCGACCGGCGGACGTCGTCGAGTCGCGCCGCGAACACCTCGGCGCGGGCCGCGAACTCGACGACCGTGATCTCGCGGCCTCTGACCCAGACGGCGACCAGGTAGCCCGTACGATCGCCGCCGACGTTGGCCGCGCACTGGAACCAGCTGCCGAGCTCGTCGGCGGCGTTCTTGACGTCGCCCTTGGCGACGAGGTCGTAGCCGCGCTGCTGCACGAAGTCGTACTCGAGCGCCTGCGTCCAGAACTCGAGGTCGGCGACGTTGGGATCTTCGAAGCGGCGCATCCACAACCGGGCGTCGTCGCCGGTCACGGCGCGGTAATCGGCGGCTTCCTCGTGCCCGACCAGCGTCACGAAGTCCTTGCCCATCTCGATCGGGGCCGCGCAGCCGGCGGCCAGCAAGCTCAGCACGCCGGCGCGGGCATGGCAGATGGCGCGCATCTCAGAAGTCCCCCATCACGCGCTCGGCCCCGATCTGGTTGATCCAGGCGAAGCGGCTCGCTTGGCGGCGGCGCTTGGGCGGTGGCGGCGCCTCGGCCACGGCGATGAACTCGGCCTGCATCGTCGCCATCGCGACGCGATCGGCGAGGAACTTGCGCCGACCCTCCATGCGCTCGATCTCCTCGGTCAGGCGCCGGAGCTCCTTCTCCACGGCCAGCACGTCCTCGACCTTCTCCGCCTGCTGCAACACCTCGACCAACCGGTCACGCGACTTGCGCGCGTTGTCGATGCGGATGCCGAGGTCGACGAACTCCTCGGTGACGTCGTCGGTCTTGCGATGCTCGTAGAGCACGCGCCCGGCGTCGTGCAACATCGTGAAGGCAGCATCGAAGTGCGCCGACGGCAACCGCACGGTGACGGTCCGGTCGACCTGCGACTGCAGATAGCCGCCCCAGCCGCGGACCTTGTCGAGAAACATCGCGCTGCTCTCCTCGGGCCTGGCGACCTCGACCTTGATCTCACCGTTGTAGACCAGCATGCGTTCGACGGTGCCCTGGCCGGCCTCGCTCCGCTCCGGATCGGAGGCCTCGGAGCCCTCGACCACACCGGAGTCGGTGACGAAGTAGCGCCCGTTCTTGCCGACGAACTCCTGCCACTCGGCCGGCAGGTCCTCGTTGGCGAGCACCGCCACGACGCCTTCGCCGTCATCGGCGAGCACCGTGCCCTCGTGTCTGGCGTCGATCAGGCCGGCGCGATCTTCGCCCGCAGCGCTCAGCCTCGTCGCCGGCGTCGCCGCGTAGTAGCGCGAGCCGCTGCACGCGGCGATCACCCAGCACGATGCGAGAACTGCGAGAAGGGTCGGATTGCAACGCATGGCTTCACCTCGTTGGCCGGCGACGCGCGCTGGCGACGCTCCGGGACTCGCCGTTCTACCATGCGCGGCTACGATCACCACCTCGATGAGCTTCGCCAGCATGCTGTCGTTTTCCCTTGCTCTGATTCCCTTGCCGCTGATGCAAGGCGTCGAACGGACGGACACCGTCCCGCAGAGCACCGCGCAACAGGCGGCGCCCGGCATCGCCTGGCAACGCTCGCTCGAGGATGCGCTCGCGGTGCAGAAGGTGACCGCGCAGCCGCTGCTGATCGTCGTCAATTCGGCCGGCGAGGTCTTCAACGACCGGTTCCGCACCGACACCTACGGCCGCGCCGATTTCATCGCCTCGACCCGCGGCTACGTCTGCGTCATCGCCTCGCCGGACCGCCACAACGAGCGCGACTACGACGGGCTCGGCAATCGCATCGAATGCCCGGTGTTCGCCGGTTGCACCTGCGGCGAGCACATCGCCATCGAACCCGCCCTGTTCGCGCGCTACTTCAACGGCAATCGCTGGGCGCCGCGCCACCTCGGGGTCGGCCCGGACGGCAAGATCCTGTTCGATCGCTTCCAGGATCGCAGCATGCAGACCGCGATCGACGCCATCGCCAGCCACCGCGGCCAGCCCGCCGCCGACGCCGCCGTACCCGACGACCTCGAGGCGCTGCTGAAGCGCCGCGATGCCGCGGCGCGGCGCGCGCTCGAGGGCATGTATCGAGGCGCGGCGATGGCGCGACGACTGCAGATCCTCGCCGCCGCCGGGCACGCCACCAACGACCCGCTCGACCTGCTTCGCATGGCGCTGCGCAGCGCGGACGAGAGCGAGTTCGAGGCCGGAGCCGACACCCTCGCCCGGATCGCCGGCGCGCAGGCGTTGCCGGATCTCGAGGACGCGATCGCGCGCAG
>JAGQRA010000390.1 GCA_020425885.1 Planctomycetota bacterium
AAGGGCTGCGACATCGGCTCGTTCGACATCTACCCGGTCACGCACGATCGCGAGGCGGTGACGGGCAAGCTCGAGTTCGTCGGCAACGGCGTGCGGCGCATGATCGAGTGGAGCGGCGGTCACAAGCCGATCTGGGCCTGCATCGAGACCGGCCACGTCGACAACGCCGCGGTCCGCCCCACCGCCGCACAGGTCCGACAGGAGGTCTGGATGGCGATCACGTGCGGCGCCACGGGGATCGTCTACTTCGCCCACGAGTTCGCGCCGCAGTTCGTCGAGGCCGGCCTGCTGGCGCATCCGGAGATCGCGGCCGCGGTCAAGGACGTCAACGCCGAGATCAGGAGCTTCGCCGAGGTGCTGAACGGCGAGACGCTGGCCGATACGGTCACGGTCCGATGCAAACCCGAGGCCGACGTCGCCGTGCTCTGCAAGCGCGACGGCCGGGACCTGATCGTGTTCACGGCGTCGATGACGGGCGCAGCGGTCGAGGCGACGTTCACCGTGAAGAACGGGCGCGGTGCGGCGGCGGTAGCGGTGCTCGGCGAGGACCGCACGCGGCCGCTGAAGTCGGGCCGCTTCGACGACTCGTTCGCCGCCTACGCCGTGCACCACTACCGCATCGCCGCGCGGTAGCGGTGACGCGGCTCACTTCACGTACGGCACCGCCAGCTCGCGCGCCAGGGCGTTGAACTTCGCCACCCCGTCTTCGCGCGCGGTGCCGAATTTCGCCAGCTCGGAGTCGATCGCCTCCATCAGCGCGTTGGCGACCTCGCGCTGACCCTGGGTCGGGCCGAACTCGGCGCGGTTCATGCCGCCGAGCACATTGAGCAGCTTGTCGGTGAGCCGGATCGGGAAGTTGAGCACGTCCTGGCTGCTCTTGGCCTTGGTCTGATACAGCGTCTCCTCGACCGCGGTCAGCTCGGCGTCCACCGCCTTCATCTCGACCTCGAGCCTGGCCTTGGCCTCGCCGTCGCTGCGATCGACGACCGCCTGCATCTGGCTGCGCAGCGAACGGATCGTCGCGATCGCGTCGTGCGCGCGGGTCACCGTGTCGCGGCACCGGCAGGCCAGACGGTACCGTTCCTGCAGCTCCTCGGTGCTGGCGGTGGTGCGCGGATCGGGCCGGATCACGGCCGTCACCGTCTGCGCGACCTCGCCGAGGGTCACCGTGATCTCGTAGTCACCGGGCGGGATCTTCGGCGCGCCGCCGCGGCCCGACCACAGGATCATGCCGTCTAGCACCTTGGCCCGTTCTTCCTTCCACTCGACTTCGACGACGTTCATGCCACGCTTGACGGCGAGCTTCTGCGCGACCGCGGCCTTCGGCTCACCGTCGTCCTCCGCGCCCACCTTCTCGCCATCGCCGGCGTCGGTTTCCTTCCCGGCCTCCGCGGTCTCGGCATCGGTCGAACGCTCGAACACGACCTTGCCGTCGATGTCCTTGACGACGACCGCCACCCGTTCCTCGATCGCGGCTTCCGGATCGCCGCCGAGCCAGAAGCGCACGTGCAGGTTCTTGTCGGGGTTCCGGCCGAGCCCCGACCGAGCCTCGTCGCCACCCGGATACTGCACCAGGGCTACCGGCGTGAACAGGTGCAGGTCGCGCTGCGCCTGATCGGCGTGCAGCTGCCGCACATGGTCGAGGCCGTCGAACGACCAGAACGACCGCCCCTGCGTCGCCGCGATCAGCGCGCCGTCCTTGACGACCAGATCGGTGATCGGCACCGGCGGCAGGTTGCGCTGCAGTCGCTGCCAGCGCCGGCCGTCGTTGAAGCTGACCCAGACCGTGCGCTCGGTGCCGCAGTAGAGCAGCCCCTTCACTACCGGGTCGGGGCGGATGGCGCGGGTGAACCACTTCGGGTCGAGGCCACCGGTGATCTCGCGCCAGCTCGCGCCGTAGTCATCGGTCGCGTAGAGATACGGCCGGAAGTCGTCGAGCTTGTAGCGGGTCGCGGCGACGTAGCAGCCGCCGTCGCGGAACGGATCGTGCGCGATGCAGTTGACCTGTGCCCACTCCGGCATCATCGGCGGCGTCACGTTCTGCCAGCGCTCGCCGCCGTCCCGACTGACGTGGATCAGACCGTCATCGCTGCCGCACCACAACGTGCCGGGTCGGCGGCCCTCGTCGAAGGCGAAGATCGTGCAGTAGTACTCGACGCCGGTGTTGTCCTTGGTGATCGGCCCACCCGACGATACCTGCCGCTCCTTGTCGTCGCGGGTCAGATCGCCGCTTAGCGGCTGCCAGCTCGCGCCTTCGTCGCGGCTCTCGAACAGCACCTGCGCGGCGGTGTAGAGCACGCCCTCGTGGTGCCGGCTCCACTGGATCGGGAAGTTCCATTGGAAGCGGTAGCGCTGCTCGCCGGCACCGGCCCCGAGCGGGTTGTCGGGCCAGACGTTTACCGAGCGGCTGAGCCCGGTGCGGTGATCGCGGCGCTGCAGATAGCCACCGTAGCTGCCGCCGAAGACGATGTCGCTGTTGCCCGGCCGCGGCGCCAGCCAGCCGCTCTCGCCGCCGGCCGTCGGCTCCCAGTCGTCCGCGCCGATGCCGGGGCCGCGACTGCGATGGACGATGCGCACCGTGCTGTTGTCCTGCTGCGCGCCGTAGATCCGATAGGGCGCGTCGTCGTCGACCGCGACGCGATAGAACTGCGCCGTCGGCTGGTTGCCCAGCGACGACCAGGTCTTGCCGCCATCGGTCGTGATGCAGGCGCCGCCGTCGTTGCCCTCGATCATGCGCAGCGGGTCCTGCGGGTCGATCCAGAGGTCGTGATTGTCGCCGTGCGGCGTGGCGATACCGGAGAACGTCGCGCCGCCGTCGGTCGACCGATGGCAGCCGACGTTGAGCCCGTAGACGGTCTGCGGATTCTTCGGGTCGACGAAGACGCGCGAGTAGTACCAGGCGCGCTGCCGCAGCTTGCGCTCGTCGTTGACCTTCTTCCAGGTGGCGCCGGCATCATCGCTGCGGAACAGGCCGCCGTTGTCGTTCTCGATCTGGGCGTAGACGATCTTGCTGTTCGAGGGCGCCACCGCGATGCCGCTGATGCCGAGCAGGCCGTCGGGCATGCCCGGCCGGTCGTGCAGCGACTGCCACGTGTCACCGCCGTCGGTGCTCTGCCACAGCCCCGACCCCTCGCCGCCCGACTCGAGCGAATGCGGCGTGCGGATCGCGCGCCAGGTCGTGGCGTAGAGCACGTTCGGATCATCGGCCGCCATGCAGAGCTCGAAGGCGCCGGCGTACTCGTTGGCGAACAGCACGCGCTGCCAGCTGCCACCGCCGTCCTTGCTGCGATAGACCCCGCGCTCGGCGTTGGGGCCGGAGACGTGCCCCATGACCGCGGCGTAGACCAGGTCGGGGTCCTGCGGATGGATCCGGATGCGCGCGATGTGGCGCGATTCGGGCAGGCCGCAGTAGTGCCAGGTCGCGCCGGCATCGGTCGACTTGTAGATGCCGTCGCCGGAGCTCATGTTGCCGCGCCACGTGCTCTCGCCGCCGCCGACGTAGAGGATGTCGTTGTTGCTCGGCGCCACCGCGATGGCGCCGATCGAGCCGCCGAAGGTGCCGTCGCTGACGTTCTTCCAGGTCGCGCCGGCATCGGTCGTCTTCCACACGCCACCGCCCGAACCGCCGAAGTAGTAGGTCGAGCGATCGGCGGTGATGCCGGTGACGGCCGAGCTGCGACCGCCGCGGAACGGACCGAGCTCGCGCCACTCGAAGGTGTCGAGCAGCTCGCCGGGGACGGGGCCTGGCGGATCCACGGGCCGATCGCCCTGCGCGACCAGCGGCAGGGCGACGAAGGCGAGGGCAGACGAGATGACCAGATCGCGCAGCGGCATGCTCGCAAGTGTGCAGCAAGGGCCGGCGGGCGTGCAATCATGCTGGCGCCGATCGTGACCGCGTCGATCGTGATCGGGTGCGGGCCTTGACCCGGCACGCCGCCGGGTTCAGCGCGCCCGCCGCACCGCCGCGCGCCGGACTGCCGGTTCGGCCGAAGTGAACACCGCCTCGTCGCCGTCGATCTCGATCTTGAGCGCCGCGTCACCGAGCGGGTCGGGCAGCTCCGGCACGGCGAGCCCGAGGTGGAACGCCACCGCCTGCTGCAGCTGCGACAGCGCCGCACGCGCCTTGCGCACGAGGAGCTCCGGCTCGCTGCTCACCGGCGCCATGAAGTGGCTGTATGGGCTCGCGCGTTCCGACGCGGCGACGAACTCGAGGGCGGCCTTGCGCGCCGGCCAGCTCGCCGCCGGCGACGCCCGCAGCTCCGCCAGTCGCAGCGCTTCGAGGCGCGCCACGACCCTCGATTCGATGCAGGCCCTTGCCGAGAACGAGTGGCGCACGATCTCCCAGGGATCCCCGACCCCGATGTCCGAGAACGACAGGCTCGGTCGGTCTTCGACGAAGGCGATCAGCCCCACCAGGTCACACTCGAAGAAGCCGCGGGCCGGCACCGGCCGCTCGTCTTGCCCCTGCAGCGCGGCCAGCAACGACGCCAGCACCGGGCGCCCGCAACCGCGGAGCCAGTCGTCGCCGAGTTCCTCGACAAACTCCTGCAACGCCATGTAGCCGATCAGGCTCTCGACGCCGACGCCGGCGCTGCCGAGATCCAGCGCCGCCGCCATGGCGTCGATCCACAGCTCGGTCGCCGCCACCGCATCACGCGACGACAGACCGCGCATCGTGACCCGCACCGCGAGCATGGCATCCCGCATGTCGATCACGTCGATCATGTCGCCGTCCGCGCGGCCGAAGCGCGGTGTCTCCGGGCTGACATCGAGCATGCGGCGGGTGCCCCTGCGCACCTCGGCCACGATCGGCGCCACCGCAGCGATCAGCTCGTCGTCGATCGCCGCGTCCGTGCTCCGTTCGGTGGCCGCCGCCGCGCCGACCTGCGGCGCGTCCTCGGTGAGCGCGGCGATCCGGTCGCGCACCGAACGTGGCAACGCTGCGGCCAGCCGGGCGGCCTCGCGGTAGACCTCGTACGAACAACCCGGTCCGGGATCACCCTGCAGCACCGGACAGCCATCGCCCTGCCATTGCCGCTGCCGTTCCTCTGCCCAGCGCACGGCCTGCCGCCACTCCGCTCCTCCGCTCTCGGAACCGAGGAGGCTCGCGAAGGCCATGGCCACGATCACGAGCACGACGACACACGACAGGAACCAGGACTTCATGGCGCGGCATTGGACGCGGTCGGCCCCGAGATCTTACATCGGGAATGACGCGGCCAATCGGTCACCGGCCCCGGTATCGCGGCTTTGATTGCCGCCCCGACACGGTAGCGTTCGCGCCATCATGCGAATCGCCGCCCCCGCCATCCTCGGCCTGCTGGCCGCCTGTTCGGCCTCGACCACCGTAGCGACGACGGCCACGCCGCAATCGCCGCCGACCAGCCAGGACGAGCGCATGGCGTGGTGGCGGCAGGCGCGCTTCGGCATGTTCATCCACTGGGGGCTCTACGCGATCCCGGCCGGCGAATGGCAGGGCAAGAAGGGCTACGGCGAGTGGATCCGCCACTCGGCGCAGATCCCGATCGATACCTACGCGCAGTTCCAGCCGCAGTGGAACCCGGTCCATTTCGACGCCGACGCCTGGGCCGAGATGGCGGCCGCGGCCGGCATGAAGTACCTGGTCATCACCAGCAAGCACCACGACGGCTTCTGCCTCTGGGACAGCGCGCTCACCGACTGGGACATCGGCAACACCCCCGGAGGCCGCGACATCCTCGCCGAGCTGTCGGCTGCCTGCCGCCGCCACGGCGTCGTGTTCGGCACCTACCACTCGATCATGGACTGGCATCACGACGACTACCTGCCGCGGCGTCCATGGGAGACCGCGACCCGCAGCGCCGCGGGCGCGGACTTCGACCGCTTCGAGAGCTACCTGCACGGCCAGGTCACCGAGCTGGTCACCAACTACCACCCGGCGGTGATGTGGTTCGACGGCGAATGGGAGTCGACCTGGAACCACGACCGTGGCGTCCGCCTGTTCGACCTGTGCCGCACGCTCGCGCCGGCGATGCTGGTCAACAACCGGGTCGACGTGCACCGCGGCGGCATGGGCGGTTTCTCGGCGAGCGACGAGGCGCGCGGCGACTTCGCCACACCCGAGCAGGAGATCCCGGCCATGGGCATCCCCGGCGTCGACTGGGAATCGTGCATGACGATGAACAGCCACTGGGGTTGGAACAAGACCGACCCGCAGTGGAAGTCGACCGCGACCCTGCTGCGCAACCTGATCGACATCGCCAGCAAGGGCGGCAACTACCTGCTCAACGTCGGCCCCCGGGCCGACGGCACGTTCCCCGAGGAGGCGGTGACGCGCCTGCGTGAGATCGGCGAGTGGATGGACCGCTACGGCGAGTCGATCCACGGCACGACGGCCAGCGTGTTCGACAACCTCGACTTCGGCCGCTGCACGGTGCGTGCCGGCGACGGCGCCTCGACGCTCTACCTGCACGTCTTCGACCGGCCCGCCGACGGCGTGCTGGTGCTGCCCGGACTCGGCAACGCGGTGACCGGCGCGCGCCGGCTCGGCGCCGACACGCCGCTCGCGTTCGAACGTCGCGACACCGACCTGCTGGTGCAGCTGCCGGCGACCGACCTCGATCCGATCTCGACCGTCGTCGCCATCGAACTCGAAGGCCGGCCGATCGTCTATCGCACGCCGCGGATCGAAGCCGGCTGGCACGAGTTCGTGACCTCGATGAGCGTCATGATCGACGCCGGCACCGGCCTCACTGCGCGCTACACCCTCGACGGCAGCGAGCCGGTGGCGACCTCGGCGATCGCGAACTCGCCGATCCCGCTGCGCGAGACCTGCACCGTGCGCGCCCGCACCTTCCACGACGGCCGCGGCGTCAGCGCCATCGCCGAGCGCCACTTCACCAAGGTCGAACCGGCGCCGCCGGTCGAGCCGGTGACCCGAGGTGCCGGGCTCGATGTCGCCAGGCAGGCCGTCGATTGGGATTCGATCCCCGACAGCGCCCGCGACCTCGTCGCCGGGAGCCTGGGCACGGCCGCGACCGTCAGCTGCGGCGACAAGCCCGGCGAACACGTCGCGCTGCGCTTCTCGGGCTTCCTCGATGTGCCCGAGACCGAACTCTACCGCTTCGCGCTGGCCAGCGACGACGGCAGCAAGCTCTGGATCGACGGCGCGGTCGTCGTCGACAACGACGGTCTGCACGGCACGATCGAGAAGCAGGGCGCAACCGCGCTGGCCGCGGGTCTGCACCCGATCACCGTGGTCTGGTTCAACAAGACCGGCGGCGCCGAGCTGAAGCTGCGTTGGGCCCGACCCGGCGAGCCGTTCGTCGAGGTGCCGGCCGAAGTGCTGCGCCGCTGAGTTTGCTCCACGAGTCTGCGCCGGCCTCGCGGTCGTGGTGGCTCCCGGGGCGCCACGAGGCAAGTGACCTATCTGTTTCTATTCGCCTCGATCACGCGAGCGATCAGCGGGGTCAGGTCGACCTCTCTCACGATCTGCCGCTGCCACGTGACGTTGCCCTTCCAGTCGAACAGCACCACCCACTCCCCGGTTCCGCGGGCCCCGAGTCGAGACTCGTCGAGCACCACCTGATCTTGCATCGTGGTTCTGCAGTGGGCCCGCCGGACTTCGAGGGCGGGACTGAGAGTACTCGACTCGATCAGGGCGAGGCGACTGAGCGTCTCACGCGCGTAGATCGAGTCGCCGAAGACGACCCCCTTCGCATGGCCACTCTCGCCGAGGAACGCCGCCAACGCGGCCCGCCCATCCGGGTTGTTCTCGACCAGCAGCGCCGCCGTTGGATACCTGAAGTTCTCAGCGACGATCCAACCTGCACGATGTCTGGGCGGTGAAGCTGGAGGGGCTTCGCTGACGACCTCCACCGGCGGATGCGCACAGCCCGGGACCGCGGCAACGAGTGCGGCGGCGAAGACCACGGCGACGCGGCGCGCGAAGACGGCCCGCGAAGAAGGTGTAAGCCAAGGACGGTACGCAGATGTCATGGCAAGGGCTCCGTCGCCGTCAGCATGCTGGCGGAGATCAATGGCACTCGGGCAGGGGGGGTCGCTCTGCCGGTGGTGCAGCCATCACTTCGAGCCGGGGCCACGGCCGTCCGTAAGGTGCCTCTTCCAAGGAGTGCCAACCTCGTGCTACCGCCGCGTGCGACGCCGGCTCGCCCGCTCGAGCGCGTCGAGCACGCCGGCCTGCTTCGCCTCGGGCGCCGGTGGCGGCACCGCCTTCGCCTCGACCTTCTGCCGCGGCTTCGGCGCCCGGACCTCGGCCGGTTCGCCCGCGGTCCCGACCTTGGCCCGCCACATGGGCAGCTCGATGCCGAAGCGACGCACGACGATCTCGGCGAAGAACAGGATCAGCGCCGCGATCGCGCACCACAGCGTGAGGTCGCGCCGCCCCGTGCTCGCCCGCGAACCGGCCATGACCTGATCGGCCGACGGCATCAGCCGGCCGCCGGTCAGCAGCGCCAGCTTGCGCAGCGTGCGTTCGCCGCCGCGCGGATCAGGCTGCGGCGCGAAGTCGTTCGAGTACGGCAGTGACTGCGGAGGCACCCGCACCGTCACGCCGGCGATCTGCAGCGCGGCGCGGTAGACGCCTTCGGCGGCGAGCGGCACCCGCGCCAAGAGCCGCGCCTCGGTCAGGCGTTCGAAGACGAGTTCCTCGGTGTGGCCGGTCGGCGTGGTCAGCACGCCGCGGGCCTCGTCGAGGACGCTGGCGAGTTCGCGTTCGACCTCGATCGAGATCAGGCCGAGGTCAGCCTCGCGATGGGCCTCGACGTGCACGCCCGGCGTCTGCCCGCCACCCAACCAGCGCACCAGGGTGCCGAAGAAGTCGGCGTAGCGATCCCAGGTCATCAGGCCGCCCGAGTACTGGCCGTCGACCTCGCCGAGGAACGCCGCCGCCCGGCCGAGGCCGATCTGCCAATGGCTCAGCATCGGCGCCTCGTGCTCGTCGCGGGTCAGCAGATCGATCTCGGCCCGCGGCCGCGGCCAGGCCAGCGAGTATCCAGAGACCTGCGGGAACCCGGTCGGCATCTCGCCGATCGCGGACAGCGCCGGCCGCACCTCGACCTCGGTCGGCTCCTCGACCATCGCCGACCGCGCCACCTGGATCGTCTCCTGCGCGAACACGCGCGGCAGGTCGGCGGCATCGCTGACGAACTGACAGCGGCCATTGCCGAGCTCGGCGATCCGCTCGAGCAGCGCGCCGTCGCTGTCGGTGGCCGCGCCGAGACCGATGACCGACACCGTCACCCCGGCCTTGACGAGTTCGGGCACGAAGGTCTCGTAGTCCTCCGGCTGCTCGGAGTCGGCGGCATCGGCGAACAGCACGATGTGACGGTTCTGCTGCGCCGCCGTGGCCAGCTGGCGGGCGCACTCGTGCAGCGCCTCGCCGATGTAGATGCCGCCGCCCATCGACTCGATGCTGCGCACCTGCTCGCTGACCGCGGCCTTGTCGGTCAGCGGCTGCATCTCGACCACGACGTGCGGCGCCGAGTCGACGGCGATGACCGCGACCGAGTCCATCGCCGACAGCAGTTCGACGGCGGTCGCGGCGCCACGATCGGCGAGCTGCATCTTGCTCTCGCCGCCGTCGGTGGTGGCCGACATCGAACCCGAGCGATCGAGCGCGATCGCCATCGCCAGGCCGAAGCGGCGCTGCTCCTCGCGCATCTCCATCGTCACCGGCAGCACGTCCTCGACCGCCGTCTTGTGGTAGCCGCCGACGCCGAAGCTGGCGTTGCCGCCGGTCATCAACAGCCCGCCGCCGAGGTCGCGGACCCAGCTGGCGAGCACCGGCAGCGAGCCGTGCGGCAGATCGCCGGCCGCCACGTCCTCGAGTACGACGCAGCGCACGGCGTCGAGCGCATCGAGCGACAGCGGCGCGCCGAGCGGCGCGCTGGTCCGGACCTCGAGACCGAGCGCGCGCAGCGAACGCGTCAGCCGATCCTCGCGGCCGCCCGGCGTGATGACGAGGACCCGAGCCGGGGCGATGCCGCGCACGACGGCCAGGCCGCGATCGTTCTGCGGCACCGGGTCGCCGTCGCGTTCGACCTCGACCGCGAACGTGTTGAGGCCGGCCTCGGTGGGCGCGCGCCGGAACTGCATGACGTTGCGGCCGGCCACCAGCTCGATATCGCCTTCGCGCGCGACCTCGCCGTCGACGAGCAGGCGATAGTGGGCCGGCCCGGCGTCGCCCGCGGTGACGACCGCCGACAGCACGAACGGCTCGCCGACCGCGACCGCGGCGGGCGCCATGACGTCGGCGATGGCGACGTCGCGGCGGGGTTCGCGGGCGAGCAACACGGCGTCGACGCGCACGCCCTGCCGCAGCGCGGCGCGGGCCGCGGCCTGCAGATCGCCGCCGGTGTGTTCGCCGTCGGAGACGACCAGCAGCGAACCGCGCCGTCCCGGACCGACGAGCGACAGCCCGGCCGTGACGGCGGCCGCGAGGTCGCTGCCGTCGACGTCGATCTCGCGCGCGAACTGCGGCCAATGGAACGGCGCCATCGGCACCAGATCGACGGCCGGCTTGCGACCGAAGGTGACGACGCCGAGCCGATCGCCGGGCTGCATGCGGGCGGCGAGCTGGTCGGCGAGTTCGATGGCCTGGCCGGTGGCCTGCGGCGGCATCGAGCGCGAACGATCGAGCACGACGACGACGTCGCGGCCGTCCTCGGCGCCGGCGACCCAGGGCTGGGCGAGCAGCGCGCAGACCGCGATCAGGAACAGGACCCGACACAGCCCCGTCAACGGTCGCGGCCACAGCCTGGCGCGCAGCACCAGCACCGCCAGCGGCAGCAGCATCCAGGCCTCGACGACGGCGAAACGGATCAAGACCGCCTCCCGGCCAGCAGCCACCAGTCGGCCACGGCGAGCAGCAGCAACAACAGCCCGAGCAGGCGCCGTTCGATCGTGGTATCGCGCAGCGAGCCGTCGCCGTCGTCGGTCGCCGGATCCGGCAGCACGTGCGCCGTCGTCAGCTTGCGCAGATCGGACTCGGACGGGTCATGGAAGCGGGCGGCGTAGCTGCCGAGTTCTCGCCCCGTCCGACCGAGCACACGATACGCACCCGGACGATCGAGCACCCAGCCGACGACGCGATCGCCGCGCCCGGCAACCCGCTCGCCGGTCGGCCCTTCGAGCCAGAGCTCGGCATCCTCGGCCTCGGCCTGCAGCGTGCGCCGGTAGCGCGCCTCGTCGCCGAGCACCAGGTTGCTGGCGACGGGCCCCGGAACCTCGTCGCGGCTGGCCTCGATCAGGTTGGCGAACAACAGCGGCCAGTCCGGTGCCCGCATGATGTTGCCGGCGCTCGGGTCGAGGTTGATCCACAGCCGGCGGCCGGTGCTGACGAACTCCTCGCTGAGCAGCGTGCGGTTGCCGACCGCCGCCAGCACGCGCCCGGGCGGGTCCTTGCGGCCGGCGAGCCAGACGACACCCTGCAGGTGGATGCCGCTGAGCCAGGCCGAGCCGCGATCGACGACGAACGGACCGCGCCAGCCATCGCGTTCGCCAGCGCCGGGATCGATGACGACCTCGGTCTGGCCGGAGACCGGGCGACCCGGCCGCGTCGACAGCAGCAGCTGCGACGCCAGCGGATCGGGATCGACGACATGGCCCGAGAGCGCAGCGAAGACCCGCGGCAGCTCGAGCCGCTGCCGCACCTCGTCGGGCAACAGATCGCAGACGTGGACGATGCGTTCGGGTTCGGCCAGCAGGAAGGCCTCGTTGTCGATCGCCAGCGCGTCACGGCCGAGCTCGACGCGGACCATGCCGGTGCCGGGCGGCAGCACCATCGAGATGTCGCCGTGCCCGGAACCGAGATCGACCGGCTGTGACAGCAGCACCGTGGTGCCGGCATAGGCGGCGACGTCGGCGGTGAAGATGCCACCGTAGCCGGCGATGCGAACGCGCAGCTCCTCGCCGCCGGCCGCGCGCCGCAGCCGCTGCGCGGTCAGGATCGCGGCGTTCGGGGCGACCTTGCCGACGGCCAGCACCTCGATGCCGTCGCTGCCTGACGGCGCCATCTCGTCGGTGCAGAACACGACCTCGCCGAGGCCCGCCGCCAGCTCGCGCGCGAGGTCGAGCGCCGGCAGCGGATCGTGGCGCGGCCGCGCCGGCCGCCAGCTGCCGAGCGCCGGTGTGATCTCGCTCGGCAACGCCCGGGGACCGACGAGGACCTCGGGCCGCGGCCCGGTGCGCAACACGCTGACGCGATCGTGACTCGACAGCGCGGCGAGGCGTTCTTCGACGGCGGCGAGCGCTGCTTCGCGACCGCCGGCGAGCATCGACGCCGAATCATCGAGGACGAAGACGACGTGGCGCGCCGCCGCACCGCCGAACGACGGCCCGGCGAGCCACAGCGCGAGCAGCAGCGCCATCAGACACTCGAGCCACAGGGACGGCGTGCGCAGCAGCCGGGTGCGGGTGCGACCGGCATCGGTGACGAGCCGTTCGCCGAGGAACAGGAACACGGCCGCGGTGCGACGTTCCCTGAGGCGGCGGCGATAGAGGTGCAGCAGCACGACGAGCGGGACGCCGAGCAACGCCAGCAGGCCGAGCGGCGCAGTGAGCGTCATGCCGGCTCCACCACCGCCGCCGGCAACAGGTCGCGCTCGCACATCGCCGGCAGCGCGTCGGCCCGGACCCGGGCATAGGTGGCGCCACGCGCGACGACCGCGCCGCGCAGCGTGTCGCACAGCCGCAGGAGCCGTTGGCGATAGCCGGCGATGACCTGGCGATCGAGCTGGACCTCGCGGCGGTCGCCGGTCTCGACGTCGACGAGGGTCATGGCGCCTTCGGCGTCGGGCTCGAGCTCCCACGGGTCGAGCAGCTGCAGCACGAAGCACCGCGCGGCGCCGACCAGCAGGCGCTGCAGGAACCCGGTCTGCCCCTCGGGCCACAGCCCATCGGTCAACAGCACGCGCACCCCCGCCGGCCGCAACGGCAACGCCGGCAACACCGGCGCCGTCGTCGTGGCGGAGAAGTCCAGGGCCGCGGTGTCGATCGGGCCGCCGCCGAGCGCCAGCACTCGCGGTCTGACCCCCTGCCGTCCGGCCCAGTCCGTGATCGCGCCGAGCAGGCCCTTGACGGCGCGTTCCTTGGCGGCGGTCACGGCCATCGAGGCCGAGGTGTCGACCAGGACATCGAGGTGCGGCGCGACCTCCTCCTGATGCAGCCGGATGCGCAGCTGCTCGGTGCGGGCGTAGCCGCGCCAGTCGAGGTGGCGCAGATCGTCGCCGGGCACGTAGTCGCGGAAGTCGAAGAACTCCTGCGAGCTGCCGACGCCGCGGCCGCGCAGGTCGCCGGTGCGGCCGGCGAACCGTTGCGGGCCGAGGCACAGGCGGTAGCGCTGTGCGACCGCGGCCACCTCGGCGGCGAGATCCGGACCGAGGTCAGTCAAGAACCGCGGCCTCCGTGCCGGCGGCCTTGTCCTGGACGTACTGACGGCGGCGCGCCGACGCCCGCAGCACCTCGCGCACACCCTCGATCAGGGCCGGCACCTGCAGCAGGACCATGCCGATGGCGGCGATCAGCAGGCAGTCCAACAACCAGGACTCCGAGCCCCGCGAGCCGAAGGCGAAACGCTCGATCGTCCAGAACGGGTTCATGCAGTGGCCGGGGTGCCAGCCGCGCACCCGGTTCTTGATGACGACGTCCAACAGCACCGGCAGGATGCAGAACAGGAACAGCAGCACCGGCACCGAGAAGCGAGCCAGGTGATTGCCGACCAACGAGGCCGGCAGACGGCCGCGGATCCACTTGGCGAGCGACAGGTAGATCACGGCGTAGGCGGCGACGAACAGCGCGAAGCGACGCGCCTCGCCGACGAAGGCCCGGGTGCCGGCGACCGGCCAGGTCAGCGCGGCGATGCCGCCAAGCAGAACGCAGAACAGCAGGAAGCAGAGCATGCCGCGCTGCCGGCCGGGCAACAGCGGCGCCACCAGCAGCGCCAGCGCGGCGTTTTGCGGCACGTGCGCCTGCACCCGCGGCGACAGCCGTTCCTGTTCGGTGACCATGAAGATGGCGAACAGCGCGCCGCCGATCATCAGGGCCACGGTCGCGGCGGCAGCGACGTCGCCACGGTGCGCCGGGTCGATGAACAGCGCGACCCAGCCGAACACCACCGCGACCAGGATCAGCAGGAAGACGCGGAAGCCGGACGACTTGTTCTCGTGGGCATGGGCCAGGAACGTCGCCGCCGTGAGCCCGGACATCGTGCACGATGCCAGGCCGCCGATGATCATGCTCGACACCACCGTCGACAGCTCGCTGCTGCGCAGCAGCCAGGCGATGTCGCGGGCATACTCGCCGCTGCCGATGTAGCCGACCAGTCCCATGCAGCCCATCGCGAGGCCGACCGCGACGGCCAGGTTCGACAGGCCCTGCATCGCCGGCATCATGCCCTGGGCCGCCGACGACACCGCGAACGCCGTCGCCACGACGCAGAACAGCAGCGCGAACAGCAGGCTGATGCCGATCATCGGCATGTCGACGCCGCGCAGCAGGTAGCTCGTCGCCAGCAGCGGCGCGATGACCGAGACGTAGAGCACGAACTGGACCATCGCCGCGGCCAGCTTGCCCATGATGATGCGCCGCGGCCGCAGCTCGGACAGCAGCAGCTGATCGACCATGCCGACCTTGAGCTCGTGCCGCATCGACTGGTAGGCGCTCATCGGGGTGACGAACAGCAGCAACGGCACCAGCGTAGCGAGGCCGGCATCGAAGGCGTTGCGACCGCTGCTGGCCGGGTTGAAGTCGCTGGCGACGACCAGCGCGATGGCGATGACGACGATCAAGGCCGCCATCACCGACAGCACGAAGGCGCGGCCCTTCAGCGCCTGCTGTACCTCGCGCACGACGATCGGGTTGAGCCAGTCCGACAGCAGCGACCAGCGCCCCGGGTCCAGGCCCGAGTCGGGCCGCGGCGTCGGCTGCGGCGGCTGCGGCGGCGCCGGTGCCGGAATGTCGTTCGCCGTCATTGCAGGTTTCCTTTCGTCGTGCGCAGGAAAATGTCCTCGAGGTCGGCCTCGGCGCGGGCGATCTCGACGACCTTGATGCCCTGGCCGATCGCACGCGCCACGAGCTCGCTCATCGCCGCATCGTCGCCGGCATAGTCGAACCGCAATCGATGGCCCTCGACGATGACCTCGGTGACGCCGGGCTCGGTGAGCAGGAAGCGCTCGGCTCGTTCGCCGTCGTCCAGCACGCGCAGCACCACCGCCTGTTCGTGCTGCACGCTCTTCTGGATGTCGGCGATCGAACCCGAGACGACGCGCCGGCCCTTCTCGACCACGACCACCGAATCGCAGGTCTCGCCGAGTTCGGGCAGGATGTGCGAGCTGATCAGGATGCCCTTGCCGGCGGCGGCGAGCTCCTTGAGCAGGGTGCGGAACTCGATGCGCGCGCGCGGATCGAGACCCGACGCCGGCTCGTCGAGGATCAGCAGCAGCGGATCGTGCAGCAACGTCTTGGCCAGATGCAGCCGTTGCCCCATGCCCTTCGACAGGCCGGTCGCCGGCCGATCGCGGAAGCCCAGCAGCCCGCAGAAGCTGGCCACCGAGCGCACGGTATGCAGCCGTTGCCGGCCGCGCAGACCGTAGGCGCGGGCGAAGAAGTCGAGGTACTCGATGACGTCGAGGTTGGGATAGGGATGGAACTGATCGGACATGTAGCCGATCCGCATCCGCACCGTGCGTGGCTCGACCAGCACCGAGACGCCATCGACGCGGGCATCGCCGTCGTCGGGGATGTCCAACGTCGCGACGATGCGCATCGTCGTCGTCTTGCCGGCGCCGTTGGGGCCGACGAAGCCGGTGACCTGGCCGCGCGCCATGGCGAACGACAGGTCGCGCACGGCGTGCACCTTGCCGTAGCGGCGGTTGAGGTTCTCGACCTCGAGGAGCGGCACCGTCATCGCACGAAGTCCTCCGCCGCGAGTCGCCCGACGACCTGATGCCGGACCCGTTCGTAGTCGACCTCGACGCCGTGTTCGGAGAGCCAGGGGGCCTGCCGCACCGTGGCGACATAGCCGCCCGGCGGCAGATCGCCGCCCAACAGCGCAGCGCCGATGCCATGCAGCTCCACGACCATGGTGGCGCCGGGACCGACGGTGTCGTCGCGGAGCTCGTGGCGGCGCAGCTCGCGCCCGAGGTCCTGCAACGCGGCCAGCGCCGGGCCCACCGCGGTCGGACTCAGACGCGGCGCCTGACCGAACCAGTAGCGGCCCTCGAGATCGCGCAGCAACACCTCGCCGACCGGGACCACGCCGCCGTCGGTCAGCAGGTCGAGATCGCCGTCGGCGCGGACCTGGGCCCGCAGGCGCTCGCGGACCACGCCCTGCCTGGCCGTGACCAGCGCCGCCGTCGTGCGCGAGGGCAGCACGGCGCCGTCGATCACGTCGGTGTCGCCGTCGTAGCTCCAGCGATGACGGCTGCGCCGGTCCGAACTCAGGAACGCACCCGGCGCCAGCAGCAGGCTGTCGGCACCGAGGGCGAATCCGCCGGGCGACAACCCCGCGAACAACGTGCGCGCCGCGATCGTCGCGCCCTCGTGACTGCGTTGATCGAGCAGGGTCCAGCTGCTGACCACACCGCGCACGCCGAAGCCGTCGTGGACGATGGCGTAGCCGAACATCAACAACGTCGTGCCGAGGCCGAGAGCCGGCACCGTGATCAGGGCCAGCAGCGGACGCCGTTTCTTGCGCAGCACGTGGAAATTGACCGGACCGGCCGCGACCGCGAACAGCAGGATCACGAGCAGGAACGCCAGCACCGGCGCCTGCTCGAGCCCGGGGATCGGCTGCGGATCCAGGACATGGTGGTCGAGCGGCCAGATCGACTGCCCCGCCATCCGCAGCTGGAGCTCACGTCGCACCGCTACGGGATCGACGCCGAGGTTCGGCGTCACGGTGATCGCGCCGAGGCCGTACGACACCGTCGCGGTGCCGGCGGTGTCGTCCACGACACGACGCAGGGAGCCGGCGGGCAGACGATCCGGGCCGATCACGAGCAGGTGACCGCCGGCATGGGCACAGCGGCGCAAGGCATCCTGCGTCGTCTGCGGGATCGGACTGAAGCCATCGACGACGACCAGATCGAAGCCCGTGAACAGGCGCCAGTCGTCGGGCGTCTGGCCGACGTCACACAGCAGCACGACCGGTTGCACCCGCTTGTCGGTCGGCCAGATGCTCTGCGCCATGGCCAGCACCATCGGCTCGAGCGAAGGCGATCGCGTGACCAGCAGCGCGGCGTTGCCGGCGCGACGCGGCGCGACCATGTTCTCGACGTAGGTGGTCGAGTCGACGGTGACCTGCAGCTCGAAGTTGTAGCGGCCAAGCGACGGCAACGGCAGGAAGAAGCTGCCCGTCTCCTCCGGCCCGAGGGCCAGCGTTCGCGCGGCGGCGACGCTGTTGCCGACCCAGCTGTAGGAGGCGAACTGCACGCGCATCGCATGCGGCGCGCGGTCCTGGTTCTTGGATTGGACGTGGACGAAGCCGAGCCCTCCCACCGCGGCCGAACCGGCGTACGGCGTGACCTGGATCGTGCAGAGGTCGACCTTGGTCTGCGGATCGGTGTGGGTGATGGTCTGCGCCGACGGGGCGACCGCGATGGCCAGCGCGACCAGCACTCCGCAGCAGCGCGCCGTCAGCGCGCGCGGGAATGCTCTCACGTCACCGCCTCCGACAGCGGCTTGTCGACCTCGGGCACGCCTTCGAGCAGTGCCTCGACCACCGCGCCCGCCGTCGTGCCGGACACGATGGCCGCATGCTGCAGCACCAGCCGATGCACGAGCGCCGGCCGCACGACGCGGGCGACGTCGGCGAAGTCGACGTTGGGCCGCCCGGCGATCAACGCCGCCGCGCGCGCCGCCTCGCCGATCGCGATCGCGGCGCGCGGCGAGGCGCCGTAGCGCACGGCCGCCGATACGATCGGCGGCGCCGTCGCGCAGTCGGGATGCGAGCTGGCGACCAGACGGGCGATGTAGCTGGCGACCGCGCGCGGCAGGAACACGGCGTCGACGAGATCGAACAGCTCGCCGAGTTCGGACCCGCTCAGCGCGACCTCGAGCCGCGGCGCCTGCCCGCGGCGACGTTCGCCGAGGATCCGCGTCATCACCTCGGCCGAGACGCCGGGCACCTCGACCTTGAACAGGAAGCGATCGAGCTGCGCCTCGGGCAACGGGTAGGTGCCCTCGAGCTCGATCGGGTTCTGCGTCGCCAGCACGAAGAACGGCAACGGCAGCTCGTGGGTCTCGCCGAGCACCGTCACGCAGCGCTCCTGCATCGCCTCGAGCAACGCCGACTGGGTCTTCGGCGAGGCCCGGTTGATCTCGTCGGCGAGCACGACGTTGGCGAACAGCGGGCCGGGTTGGAAGACGAAGGCCCGTTCGCCCGCACGCTCCTGCAGGATCGGCCCGCCGGTGATGTCGCCGGGCAGCAGGTCGGGCGTGAACTGGACGCGGCGGAACCGCAGCCCGAGCAGGCGTCCGAGCCCTTTGACGAGCTCGGTTTTGCCGAGCCCCGGCAGGCCCTCGAGCAACAGGTGGCCGCGCGCACACAGTGCGATCACGGTCAGGTCGACGAGATCCTCCTGCCCGAGCAGGACCGAATTGCAGCCATCGCGAACACGGCCGAGCAGGGTTCGCCCCCGTTCGACCTGCTCGGCCGCGAGCATCTTGGTCATTTCCCTTCCTCGCCGAAGAAGCGCTTCAGCACGGCGCGATGGCGCGGTGCGTATTCGAGCTGCCAGGTCGCACCGCCGCTGCCGGTCGCACCGGCCGCGCACGCGCCCTGATTGGTCACCGGCGACACCAAGGGTTAGATGCGTTCGCTGCCGACCAGCACCCAGT
>JAGQRA010000391.1 GCA_020425885.1 Planctomycetota bacterium
CGGCTGGCTGGTCTCCTTCCTGCTCCGGCTGATCCTGCGCCGACCGCGCAAGGCGCTCGGTCACCGCTCGGAAGACCAGCCGAACTACTCGATCCCCAGGCGCCTCGGCCGCGCCGCGCTCCGACTCTTCGTCGATCTGGTGCCTCCAGCCGGTGCCGCAGCAGTGGTGTTCGGACTGTCCACCGCACTGCCGTTCACGCACACGGGCGGCGTGGTGGCTCTGGCCGCGGTCGGCGCCTACGCACTGGAACGCTCAGTCCGCGCGCTGCTCCTGGTGCTGCTCTCACCGAACTCGCCGGAGATCCGGCTGGTGCCACTCGACGGCGAGCACGCCGCACGGATGCTCCGGACCCTCGACCGCACCGCGATCCTGGCGGTCTGGGGCTACTTCGGCCTGGACGTGGTCCGCTCGCTCGGCGCCTCCCGCGAACTCTCCGACCCGCTTCGCGACCTCTACGCGCTGCTGCTGTTCGTCGCCGCGGTGGTGACCATCCTGCGCGTACGCGGCCGCCTGGTCGGCGCCGAACCCGAGGCTCTCGCCCAGGACTCGGCGCCTCCCGAGTCGGAGGACGGCGCCGCCACCGGGGACGTCGGAGAACAGGCTGATGCAGAAGCGGCGGCCCGCGGCGCGGCGCGCATGCACCAGCGAGTGCTTGGCATGGTCGGTCGGCTGTGGTGGATCCTGGCGCTCGTCTACGTGGCCGGCCTCTATCTGCTGTGGCTCAGCGGCATCGAGAACGGCTTCCTCATGGCGATGCGCGCCACCGGCATCACCGCCCTGTGGGTCGCGGGCGCGCTGGTCGTGCTCTCGCTCGTCAACTCGCTGCTGAAGCGGCTCCGCGATCAACTGATCGACTGGACCGGGTCGCTGCCGAACTTCGACCGCAACGTGCCGCGCTACATCGGCCTGCTGCGCGCGGCGATCTACGCGGTGGTGTGGATCACCGTGCTCGGCTTCGCCTTCGACTCGTGGGGCCTGGGCACCCTCGACCTGCTGAACTCCGAGGGCGTGCGCAACCTCATCGCGATGGCGCTCGGGGTGTTCCTGATCGTGCTGCTGGCGCTCGCGGTGATCGACGCGTCGACCGCGCTGGCGACCACCTACCTGCGGCGCCGCCAGCGCGAGTCGAAGGACTCCGCGAAGATCCGCACGCTCGTGCCCCTGGCCAACAAGGCGATCCGGGTGGTGGTGACCGTGCTCGCGATCCTGATGGTGATGAGCCAGCTCGGCGTGTCGATCGGCCCGATCCTGGCCAGCGTCAGCTTCGTCGGCCTGGCGATCGGCTTCGGCGCGCAGTCGCTGGTGAAGGACATCATCAACGGCACCTTCAACCTGCTGGAGGACAACGTGTCGGTCGGCGACATCGTCTCGGTGGCCGGCACCGGCGGCGTGGTCGAGACCATCAACATCCGGACGATCCAGTTGCGTGATCTGTCGGGCAACCTGCACACATTCCCCTGGGGACAGATCGAGACGATCACCAACTTCACCCGCGAGTTCGGTCGTTACCTGATCGAGTGTGGCGTCGCCTACCGCGAGGACTGCGACGAGGTGATGGACGTGCTGCGCGAGATCGGTGCGGGCATGCAGAAGGACCGGGACTGGCGGGACAAGATCCTCGAGCCGATCGAGATCCTCGGCGTCGACCGCTTCGAGGACTCGGCGGTGATCATCCGGGCGCGGTTGAAGACCCAGCCGGCCGCGCAATGGAGCGTGGGTCGGGAGTTCAATCGCCGAATGAAGAAGGTCTTCGACGAGCGCGGCATCGAGATCCCGTTCCCGCACCAGACCATCTACATGGGCGAGGACAAGCAGGGCGAGGCGCCGCCGCTGAGGCTGGCGCGGACCCCGAGGGCCGCCGAGGGCTGAGGCATGGATCTCGCCGAGGCATTGCGGAGTTCACTCGGCTTCGAGGTCGTGCGCACCGAGCGCCTGGCCGGAGGCTGCGTAGGTGACGTCGTGGCGGTGACCTCGGCCGACGGCGCGAAGCTGGTCGCCAAGCTCGATCCGAGCGGGTCGTCGGGACTCGAGGTCGAAGCGCGGATGCTGCGCGACCTGGCAGCGGTGAAGGCACCGGCCCCACGCGTGCGACTGGCACGCCCCGGTCTGTTGGTGATGGGTTTCGTCGAAGGCCGCACCGGCGCTCGCGGCAAGGCCGAGGAGCACCTCGCCGATGTGCTGGCCGACCTGCACGCGGCGCCGCTGGCCGATGCACGCTTCGGCTACGACTACGACACGCGCATCGGCGGGCTCGTCCAGCCCAATCCGCGTAGCTCGCATTGGCTGCCGTTCTTCGCCGAGCATCGGCTGGTCCACATGGCGCGCGAGGCGCGCAACGTCGGGCGCCTGACGA
>JAGQRA010000392.1 GCA_020425885.1 Planctomycetota bacterium
CTGGTCGCCTTCGCCGGCGTGATGCCCTCGTTGGCGTACTGGCCGATCAGGTCCATCGGCTTCCCGGTCTCGGGGTCGAGGAAGGTGCCGAGGTAGGGGCCCGGTTCGGCCTTGGCCAGATCGACCAGGCGTTCGGGCTCGCCCGCTGCCGTGAACGGCGAGATCGCCTGCACCGGCAGCCGGATGTCCTGGGTGCCGGTCTGCAGCTCGCAGATCACGTAGCGCAGCGCGTCGGCACCGTAGCGATCGATGATGTCGAGCGGGTCGATGCCGTTGCCCTTGCTCTTGCTCATGCGTTCGCCCATGCCGTCGAGGATCGTGGCGTGCAGGAAGACGTCGGTGAACGGCACACAGCCGAGGTTGTAGAGCCCGGTCATCACCATGCGCACGACCCACAGCGTGATGATGTCGCGGCCGGTGACGAGGCAGCTGCCGGGGTAGTAGTACGACAGCGCATCGGGTGCTTCGGCGGTCGCCGCCAGCGCGGTCTGGCCGGGCTCGACCGCGGCGGTCGCCGCCTCCGGCCAGCCGAGCGTGCTGTGCGGCCACAGCGCCGAGCTGAACCAGGTGTCGAGCACGTCGGGATCGAGCTCGAGGCCCGCGCCCTGCAGGATCGGCCCGAGCGCCGCGTCCTGGCTCGCATCGAGGAAGCAGATCTGCACCTCGACCGAGGTCGGCGCGTTCGGTCCCTTGAGATGGGCCACGGCCTCGGCCGGTGACAGCCGGGTGCCGTCCGGCAGCAGCACCCAGGCGGCGACGTCGTCGCGTTGCAGCTGCGGGCCGAGCATCGGCTCGATCGCCAGCAGGCTGGCGGTGGCCATCTCGCCGCGGAACACGGGGATGCGGTGACCCCACCAGAGCTGGCGGCTGATGCACCAATCGCGCTTCTCGCCGAGCCAGGTGTCGTACATCTTGCGATAACGATCCTGGTCGGGCCAGAAGCGGACGTGCTTGCGCGCCGAGCCATCGGCCAGCGGCGGCAACTTGCCGGCGGTGGCGTCGAGCGCGGCCTGTGCCAGGCCTGGGCTCCTGAACTCACGGTCGGTGCCGCGGCCCATGACGACGCCGCCGTCGACGTCGGCCATGCGCACGAACCATTGCTTCGACAGGTACGGCTCGATGACGGTCTTGCTGCGGTCGCTGTGATCGACCTCCATCTGACGGTCCTCGACGCGATCGACGAGGCCCTGGGCCTGCAGCTCCTGCATCACGGCGTCGCGCGCGGCGGTGCGATCGAGGCCCTTGAAGCTGCCGCCGTGCTCGTTGATCGAACCGTCGGTCGCCATCACGCAGATGGCGCCGATCTCGGGGTGGCGCTGCCAGACGTCGTAGTCGTTGGGGTCGTGCGCCGGCGTGATCTTGACGCAGCCGGTGCCGAGCGTCGGGTCGGCCCAGTCGTCGAGCAGGATCGGGATCGTGCGGTTGATCAGCGGCAGTGCGATCTGGCGGCCGGCCGTCGCCATGGCGTGGATCCGGAGCAGCGTCGGCAGCACGTCGCGTTCGCGTTCGAGCAGGCGGTCGAGTTCGTGTCGGGCGGCGTCCTGCTCCTTGGCCGGGGCCGCGGCCAGCTTGTCGCGTTGGGCGTCGATCGCCCGCTGCATCGCCGCCGCCGGATCGGTGTGCACCGCGATCGCGGTGTCGCCGAGCATGGTCTCCGGGCGCGTGGTCGCGACCAGCACGTGCGTCGGTTCGCCGGCCTGCGGATCCTTCACCGGGTAGCGCAGGTAGTAGAACTTGCCCTGCACCGTCGCCTTGTAGAGCTCGTCGTCGGCGACCGCGGTCATCAGCGCGCAGTCCCAGTTGACGAGGCGGTTGCCGCGGAAGATCAGACCGTCGCGGAACATGGCGAAGAACGTGTGCCGCACGGCGCGGGCACAGAC
>JAGQRA010000393.1 GCA_020425885.1 Planctomycetota bacterium
GTGGCTGCCGAGGGCGGCGAGCTGATCGGCGGCACGCTGCAGCCTCGGTCGCGCCGAGGCTGCATCCCCCGCCGCCAGGGCGGTGCTGCCGATGCTGGCCTCGGCGCGCGCCACGCCGGCGGCATCGCCGACGTTCTCGAACAGGGCCCGAGCCTCGCGCAGCCGCTCGATCGCGCCGGCATGATCACCGCGGTCCTTGGCGATGACGCCGCGATTGAGCTGCGCCGACGCCGCGTGCCGGACGTGACCGATACCGAACAGCAGCTTCCCGGCTGCGGCGAATCGATCCTCGGCGCGGGCGAGATCGCCTCGACGTCGGGCGAGGTGCCCTTCGACGGTCAACGCGCTGGCGCGCAGGTACGGCGACGTCGGGTCAGGCCCCGCGGCGTTCAACGCGTCGAGCACGGTCTCGCATTCGTCGATGCGGCCCCCGGTCTCGTGCGCCGCCGCCAACGTCAGCTGTTCGTGCATCGTGAGCCTGCCGACCAGAGTGCCGACGGCACCTTCGTTGTCGCCGCGCGCCAACATCAGCTGCGCCGCGATGCGCCGACGACGCCCGAATGGCGCCGCCGCGACCGCGTCCAGTTCGCGTTCGGCCGCGACGATCTGGCCCATGTCGAGCAATGCCTGCGCCCGCAGCTCCGGCGCATCGACGCAGAACGGCAATGCCCGCGCCGGTTCGCCGCCATCGAGCAGGCCCTCGGCCAGCGCATGCCGCAGCGCGGGTTCGGCCTCCGGGTGTTGGCCGACGCCACGCCGGTAGCACGCGATCGCGGCCTCGCGGCGCCCCTTGGCGGCCAGGTCGCGAACGCTCTCGGGGGTCGCCGCTCCGATCGCGACCGCCGGCTGCAGCAGCCGTCCGCTCTGCGCCGCCGGCCACACCCAGCGGCTGCCCGCCGGCACGATCTCGCCGAGTTCGACGAGTCCGAGCAGCGCCTCGCCGACGGCGGCCGTGCCGGCGCAGCGCCGATCGAAGAGCCAACGCGCGGCCGTGGCCAGCGGCTCGCCGTCCAAACCGAAGGTCGTGCGCAGGTGCGGCGCCAGCCGTTCGCCGTCGAGCAGCGGCAGCGCGACCTCGGTTGCCGTCCCGGCGCCGCGGACGACGACGACGTGCTCGGCATGCTCTTCGACCGCGGTGAAGCCGGGCGCGCTGGCGACCAGGTGCATGGCGAGCTGCCGACGATCCTCGCTGCCGGCCCCGCGCAGCACGACGTCGCCTTCGACGGACGCCTCGACCGCGGCCACCTCCGGCTGCCACAGCGCGACCGGGTCGGGCGTCAGCAGCCCCGCGGACGGACGGCCGCTGCCACCGCAGACGAACTCCATCGCCGCCTGGGCGTCATGGAAACGCCGATTCGGCCGCCGCGACAGGCAGCGCTGCAGGAACGGTGCGAAGGCCGGCGGGAAGTCCTCCGGCGTGACGCCCGCCGCGGCCCAGAACCCGTCGGCCGGGAACCGTCTGAGGAACCGCTCGAGCGGGACCTTCCTCTTCTTGCCACGCGAATCGACCGGCCACAGCGCCTGCGCCACCATCGCCCCGACCGAGAACAGGTCGGCGCGGGCATCGGCGACGGCGCCGAGCAACAGCTCGGGCGCAGCGAAGAACGGCGTGCCGCCGCGGCCGCGATGCCCGGCGCGCGCGGCCAACCCGAAATCGAGCAGGACGAGACGACCGCTCCTGCTGCGCAGCAGGTTGGCCGGCTTGAGATCGAGATGGACGACGCCGCGCAGATGCACGAACGCGAGCACGGCCAGGATCTCGCGCACGGCCTCCCGGAGCTCGTCGAGATCGGACGGCAGGGTGGTCAGCGCGTCACCGTCGACGTGCTCGCGCAGCACGAAGGCGCGGCCGTCGGCCAGTCGCCCGACCTCGACCACGGCCGGAATCGAAGGGTGCCGAAGACCGGACAGCACCGCCGCCTCCTCGGGCTCGATACCAGGCGGCAAGAGCTTGAGCACCAGCGCGCGACCGCTGGCCCGGTCGGCGACACGCAGCGTGCGGCCCTCGCCACCGACGTAATCCTCGCACGATGCGAAGCGATCGCCGAACTCGGCCGGCAGGCGCGTGCCGCTGTTGCCCATCCGCACCTTACGTGTCGTCGCGAACGCGCAGCCAGCTGGCCTCGATCGCGGCCGCACCGGTCACGACGCCACGGAACCAGATGCGATCGTGGCCAGGCACGATGCCGTTCAACCGGATCGCGGAACGGCCGTCGCGCCCGGGCTCGTGGCGCTCGATCGGCACGCCGACCTCGACATGCAGCGTCACCGGGTTCTGCTGCTGGCCGTTGATCACGATCGGCTCGCCGTTGCGCGGCACGATCGTGACCGTCCGCGAGCGCTCGTCGACGGCGCGGACGCTGCCCTGCCAGTGCGGATCGTTGTGGGCGCCGCCGGCGGGGCTGACCTCGATCTCGCCGGCCTCGACCTCTTCGATCCGATTCGGATAGACCGTGCGGGTCAGCCATTCGACCTTGACCAGCTGGCCGACGGCGAGATCGCCGTAGCCGAGCGCCGAACCGTTGCTGCGCTGGATGCTCGCGTTGGCGGCGAACACCAACGCCTGCGACGGCAGCGGCAGCTGCGCCTGACCGCCGCGCCGGGCCTCGGCGAAGACGTCCATGACGAAGGTCTGTGGCCTCGGCTCGAGCGACGCGATGCGGCCGATCAACCGCGGCCCGGTGTTGCCGTGCCCCCTGGCGCCGTGACGAACCTGGCGCACGTAGACGATGCCGGCCGCCGAGAGCTGGCCATCGAGCCTGAGCATGTCCCCCTCCCCGGTGCCCGCCAGGAACGCGGCGCGCTCGGGGTAGGCCTGCCCCACCGCGTCGAGGCAGGCAGTGCCGGCATCGAGTTGCAGGAAGAGCGGTGCCGGCGACCGATCCGCCAGCCGGGCCGTGATCGCATCGCCCTCGATCCGCACGACCTCGACATCGGTGAGCGTCACATCGGTACCCGAAACCCGTCCGGCCAGGCGGGGCGACCAGACGAACGTCGCGGTGGCCGCGGCCGGCGGCGGCGAACCATCGTGACCACAGAGGATCCAGCTGTTCTGGCCGGCATCGTGCCGCAGCTCGTCGGCCAGCGGGATCTCGAGATCGAAGGCGAGGTCGACGTCTACTGTCGTGCCGTCGGGATAGCGCGCGACCGCCGAGCCCGGAGCCAACCCGAGGTGAAGGGCCGAGTAGGAGCCGCTGCCGACGTTTGCCAGGGTCAGACCTTCGACCTCGCCGGTGGGATCGGCGAGGGTCAGCAGCCGGGGCGTGGCCAGCAGGTTGTCGGTCATGGCGCCGGCCGGAGTCGCGAGCGTCGCGGCCACGACCTGGACCTGCACCAACGCCGGCGATCCGGTCGCGGTATCGATCAGCACCTGGACCGCACCCGTGGTCTGCGGGGCCTGGGTCACGGTGCCGCCGTCACCGCCGCCGGTGCAGGCGGCAGCGGAAAGGACGAGGAGGGCAAGGAAGTTGGTGCGGAGCATGATGCGGGACACGGAACGAGGGAATGCGGCGGCGAAGCGTGGCCGAGCAGCATAACCCGCCACCAATGCCAACGACCTGCCCGAGTCGGTGGCGAGGGCCCTTCGGGTCAAAGCCCCGACCTGCGGATACTGGCACTATATTGCAGCGATCGCCCACAGCTGCCTGCAACATGGTGCTTGCAGGCAACTTCCCGACACGCCACACTGCTCCACCCAAAACCCGGCACCTGACCTCGGCCCGGCAAGCGACGCATGACCGACTTCAACCGCAACCCCGACACCTACCACCACTGGCAACTCCAGGTCGAAGGCGACGTCGCGCATCTGCGCATGAACGTCGACCCCGACCATGCCTTCAAGCCCGGCTACGAACTGAAGCTGAACAGCTACGACCTCGGCGTCGACATCGAACTCGCCGACTCGATCCAGCGACTGCGGTTCGAGCACCCGGGCGTCAAGGTCGTCGTCGTCGGCAGCGCGCAGGAGCGGGCGTTCTGCGCCGGCGCCAACATCGGCATGCTCGGCGCCAGCACGCACCCGTTCAAAGTCAACTTCTGCAAGTACACCAACGAGACGCGGCTGTCGCTCGAAGACGCCAGCCAGCACAGCGGCCTGAAGTCGATCTGCGCGATCAACGCCGCGTGCGCCGGCGGCGGCTACGAGCTGGCGCTCGCCTGCGACGAGATCCACCTCGTCAACGACAACAACTCGGCGGTGTCGTTGCCCGAGGTGCCGCTGCTCGCGGTGCTGCCCGGCACCGGCGGCCTGACGCGGCTGGTCGACAAGCGGAAGATCCGCCGCGACCACGCCGACGTCTTCTGCACCATGGCCGAAGGCCTGCGCGGCAAGAAGGCGCTGAAGTGGAACTTCGTCGACGCCATCTGGCCGAAGTCGAAGTTCGCCGAGAAGGTGCAGGAA
>JAGQRA010000394.1 GCA_020425885.1 Planctomycetota bacterium
CAAGATGCGTCCTAGCCGCTGCGCCTCTTCCTGGCGCGAGCCCATGCTGCCCGACACCTGGATCATCACGCTCGCCCCCGGGAGGTCGATGGACGAGTTGCCCACGCGGGACAGCACCAGCGTGCTCACCTCGCCCTGCCGAAAGCGCTCGTACAGCACCTCGCGCTCGGCTGCGGACGTGGCCCCGGTGACGAGCGGCAGCGTGAAGCGGCGGGCGATGCGCTCGAGAGGCTCCAGGTAGGACCCGATCACGAGGGTGGGCTCGCCCGCGTGGCGCTGCAGCAGCGCCTCCACCGCGTCCAGCTTGGCGGGGTTGCTCGCGGCGACAGCCGGGGCCTCACGCACGTCTGCGCGCGCGTAGGCGTCGCGGTGCGCGTCGGTGAGCGCCACGCGGTACTCCACGCACAGGCCCTCGGCGATGTGTCCGCTGGCCTCCAGTTCGCGCCACGGCACGTCGAAGCGCTTGGGCCCGATCAGCGCGAACACGTCGCGCTCGCGCCCGTCCTCGCGCACCAGGGTGGCCGTGAGCCCCAGGCGGCGCTTGGCCTGCAGCGCGGCCGTGAGGCGAAACACGGGTGCCGGCACAAGGTGCACCTCGTCATAAATCACCAAGCCGAAGTCCTCCTGGGACAGGCGGTCGAAGTGGGTGTGCTTGGTGGGGCCGCTCCCTCCCTTGCTGGCCAACATGCTGTAGGTCGTGACGGTGATGGGCGCCACGCGATGCGCGCCGGAGGTGTAGGTCACCACGTCCGCTTCCGCGATCTCGAAGCGGGCGAGCGCCTCGCGGCGCCACTGCTCCGCCGCCGCCGTCCCGCTGGTCACGACCAGCGTGCGCATGCCCACTCGGCTCGCCGCCAACAACCCCACCACCGTCTTGCCGGCCCCGCACGGCAGCACCACGACGCCGCAGCCGCCACGATCGCTGCCGCCGGCATGGAAGGCGGCGGCGGCCTCGGCCTGGTAGTCGCGCAGGGCGAAGGCGCGACCGTCGCGCAGCTGCCGCCGCAGCGAGAACGACAACGCGACACCGGTCTCGTAGCCGGCGCGGTCGTCGACCGGATAGCCGATCCGGATCAGCACCTGCTTGAGCTCGCCACGGCGCGCGGCGGGCAGCGTCATGCTGCCGTCGTCCGCGAAGGTGACGAGCTCGAGCACCGCCTCGTTCGCCGCCAGCTCTTCGATCACGGCCTCGTCGTCGCAGCAGAGCCGCAGCCGCCCGGCCGCGGCCGCATGCAGCGCGATCAGGCCGTAGCGGCGGAACCATTCGGCGATCCGATTGGTGACGGCGGCGGCGACCGGGAAACGCGCGTTGTCGGTGAGCCAGGTGATGGTCTCGGTCGCGGTCTCGCCGAGCGCCGCCGCGTTCCAGATGCTGACCGGCGTGATGCGGTAGAAGTGCACGTACTCGGGCGACTTCTCGAGCGTCGCGAACCGGCCGAGCCGGTCGCGCGTGGACTCGTATTCGTCGTGCCAGGTCTCGAGCAGGACCGCGCCATCGGCCTGGACGATCAGCGGCAATTCGATCATGCGTCGCCCCCATCGCTGCGCTTCGCGGCCAATGGCCGCCGCCGTGTCGCCGCGGGCCGGGCCGGTGACTTGCGGCCGCCGGCGCGCGATCTGCCCGGAGTCCGGTTCGTGGCCGTGCCGCGCGCGCCGAAGCGCTGCGCCAGGAACCGCCCGGTGTGACTGTGTGCCACCGTCGCCACCTCCTCGGGGGTGCCGCAGGCGACGATCCGGCCGCCGGCGTCGCCGGCCTCGGGACCGAGCTCGATGACCTGATCGGCGACGGCGATGACATCGAGGTGGTGTTCGATCACGATCACCGAGTCGCCGCGCTCGAGCAGCCGGTCGAGCACCGCCACCAGCTTGCGCACGTCGTCGAGGTGCAATCCGGTCGTGGGCTCGTCGAGCACGTAGACCATGTGCGCCTTCGGCCGCGCCGCCAGCTCGGCGCAGAGTTTGATGCGCTGCGCCTCGCCGCCGGAGAAGGTGTTGGCCGGCTGGCCGAGCTGCAGGTAGCCGAGGCCGACGTCGTGCAGCAGCTGCAACGGCCGCGCGATCTTGCGGTGGTTGCCGAAGAAATCGAGCGCCTCGTCGACCTCCATGGCGAGCACGTCGGCGATGTTCTTGCCGCGGTACTCGACGCCGAGCGTCTCCTGGTTGTAGCGACGGCCGCGACAGATCTCGCAGGTGACCCAGACGTCGGCGAGGAAGTGCATCTCGACCTGGAGCTGGCCCTTGCCATCGCAGTGGCCGCACCTGCCGCCGGGCACGTGGAACGAGAACCGCCCCGCCTTGAAGCCCTTCTGCCGCGCCAGCGCGGTCTTGGCGAACAGCTCGCGGATCGGGGTGAAGACCCCGGTGTAGGTCGCCGGGTTGCTCGATGGCGAGCTGCCGATCGAACCCTGATCGACGACGACCAGCTGGTAGCGGCTCTGACCATCGTCGAAGCGGACGATCTTCTGCTGCGCCCGCAGTGCCGGTACCAGCGCGTCGAGGATCAACGAGGACTTGCCCGAGCCCGAGACGCCGGTGACCGCCGTGAAGCAGCCGAGCGGCACGTCGACGTCGACCTGTTCGAGATTGTGCACCGAGACCTGGCGCAGCTCGGCGCGGCCGCGCGGTCGTCGGCGGGTCGCCGGCGCTGGCAAGGCGATCGCGCCGCGCAGCCACTGCCCGGTCAGACCCGCGCTCTCGCCGACCTTCGCCGGCGTGCCGGCAGCGACGATCTGACCGCCGTGACGTCCCGCGGCCGGGCCGAGGTCCAAGACGTGGTCGGCGGCGCGCACCATGGTCTCGTCGTGTTCGACGGCGACGACCGTGTTGCCGAGGTCGCGCAGTTCGAGCAGGGTCTGCAGCAGCCGTTCGGTATCGCGGGGATGCAACCCGACCGTGGGTTCGTCGAGCACGTAGAGCACGCCGACCAGCTTGTTGCCGAGCTGGGTCGCGAGCCGGATGCGCTGCGCCTCACCGCCCGACAGCGTCGCCGCCGAGCGCTCGAGGGTCAGATAGCCGAGGCCGGTGTTGCGCAGGAAGCCGAGCCGATGGCCGAGCTCGGCCAGAACCTCGGTGGCGATCCGGCGACTGGTCGTATCGAGCTCCAGGCCGCAGAGGCGCGCGTAGGCCGCGTCGACCGTCATCGCCAGCAGCTCCGGCAGCCGCACGTCGCCGACGCGAACATGGCGCGGTCCGGGCAGCAGCCGTTCGCCGGCGCAGGCCGGGCAGGCCTCGGTGCGCATGATCTCACGGAAGCGCTCGTCGCCGGAGTTCTCGCCGCCTTCCTTGCCGAGGAACCACTCCTCGACCTGGCGTGCCAGCCCCTTCCACTGCACCGACATCCGCCACTCGCGCTTGCGGCCGGCCTCGCGCTTCCTGAAGACGACGTCGAAGCGCTGCTCGCCATCGCCGCGCAGCATGATCCGGCGCGCGGCGGCCGGCAGCTCGCGCCAGGGTTGGTCGAGGTCGAAGCCGTGGCGGGCCGCGACCTGGGCCGCGACCTCGGCATACCAGCCCTGCGGATTGGTCAGGAACGTGAACGCGGCGCCGCGATGGCGGATCGCGCCGCCGAACGTCGGCCGCTCGGGATGGTTGACCAGCAGCTCCTCGGCGCAGACGACGACCTCGCCGAGGCCGAGGCAGCTCGGGCAGGCGCCGCTGTGGTGGTTGAAGGAGAACCAGCGCGG
>JAGQRA010000395.1 GCA_020425885.1 Planctomycetota bacterium
CTGTCCGCCGACCATGACGAAGCGACCGCGCTGCAGGTCGAAGACCATCGCGCTGTCGTAGCGGCGCAGGGGCGTGAGCGCGGGCGAACGCAGGGTCCAGTCGATGCCGTCGTAGGTCCAGGTGTCGTCCATGCCGCCGGCGAAGCCGGCGTAGCCGCCGAACAGCAGCGTCGTGCCCGCGCCGGCGGCGATCGCCATGCGTTCGCGCGGCGATGGCGAGTGCGCGGTCGTGACCTGCGACCAGTTGGTGCCGTCGTATTCCCAGGTGTCCTGCAACCACGATGCGCTGAGCGGCTCGCCGCCGCCGAACAGCACGGTGCGTCCACGTTGCGCGTCGAACACCATGCCGGCACCGCGCCGCGGTGGGGGTGTGGTGACCACGGTGATCTGCGTCCAGGCCGCACCGTCGTACTCCCAGGTGTCGCCGAAGACCTGCGGGCCCACCGTGCTCTGGCCACCGAACAGCAGGATGCGGCCGCGGGCGCCGTCGAAGACCATGCCCGCACCCCAACGCGGCGACGGTGCGACCGGGGCGGCGCGGTGATTCCAGGCGGCGCCGTCGAACTCCCAGGTCTGGCCCTCGCCGAACAGCACCGCGGTCGATCGCAGCGTGTCGAACGCGAGCGCATGGCCGCCGATGCTCGGGGGTTGCAGGGTCTCGATGGTCTGGGCCCGGATGGCGGTCGCGGCGAAGAGGGCGGCGAACAAGGGGACGACGAAACGGGAGGCGGGCGGGTAGGGGCTCATCGTCGTTGCTTCCCGTGGGGGTGGCGTGTTGCTACATCGATTCCGGAAAAGACGGGCTCAGCCGTCCCGCACCGTCGTCATGAACAGCTGCACCGGGTGGGCTTCGTCGTCGAGGCCCAGCACGTAGGTGAACATGCCGTTGCCCAGGCGGGGTTCGCCGACGGTGTCGATGGGCTGGATCAGGAACGCACCGACATCCGTCTGCACCTGGATCGCCGCGATCTCGTAGGCATCGAGCAGGACCTGGTAATCGCTCTCGGCGCCGGCCGCGACCGCGCCGTAGCTCACGCCGTTGACGGTCACGGCGTCGAAGTCGTGCGTGGTCGCGTTCCGCACCCGGACGAGGCTCTCGATGGGTTCGACGTTGGGTGGGTCATTGCCGGGCGAGCATGCGGCGAGAGACAGGGCGGCGAGAGACAGTGTGGCGATGAGCCAGGGACTCGGGATTCTCGACATCGGTGCGCTCCTCGGCGTGCGTTCTACGAACGGGACAGCATAGCAGCCATGGAGCATCGCCTGCGAGCGTGGCGCAGCGACGGCGAGGATGGGATCCGCGCTCGGCTGCAGCCGGCCCTCACAGTTCAGGGATGGATGATGCGCAACTCCGGGTTCGAGAACCGAACGCCGGGAACGGGTGCCATGGGGAAGGTCGCGCCTTGGAATACGAACGGCGATCCGATGAGGCTCGGTTCGGCTGGAACTGTCACGAAGGCGTGTGCCCGCCCGAGCCACGGATCCGTGATGCCGAGGGCCGCCACCCCGCCCGAGCTCGGGTCCGCGATCAGCAGCATCTGCCAGAACTCGTACGGAGCCAGATCCATCGGCAGCATCGCCGTGGTCAAGGCCAGCACCCAAACGTCGTTCGGCGCGGATCGGATGTCGACGCCGGCAGGCACGCCCAGGTGCAGCGTGTCGTCGGGCCGGATCAGCGGCATCACGCCACTGTGGCGGAAGACCCTGGCCGAGTTGTCGGCCGTGATCTCAGGGTCCGATTCGCAGGTCTCCACCTTTGCTCCCGTGGACACGTCGACTCGATCGATGGCGCATGCCCCGAGGAACACCGACGATCCTCGCGTGGCCAGGACTCCTGGGCTCCCGGCACTGGCCGTCTCGACGAACAGGGCCGCCGCGCTCTGATCCACTCGGGCCGTGGCGGCGGTTCCGACGAGGCGCACCTGGTCGAATACCACCGCACCGGTGCAGGCGCTCACGTCCACCGCCGAGGTCAGACCGAAGCCCGAAACGAGTTCGACGTCACGGAGCACGATCAGCACGTCCGAGCGCGTCCGGGAGATGGTCAGCGGGTTTGTCAATACGAAGCTTGCGACCGCGCCCGGCGCCGGCTGGATGATTCTGGTCGCCGTCGGGTTGTCGATCTGGAACGTCGGGTAGGTGCCTGCCTCGAGCAGCAGGAGTGTGGGAAGTGCAGGCGCCGCGTTGAGTCCGTCCTGGACCGTCGCATAGGCTCCGTTCGGGCCGATGGTCATCACGTTGGCCGGCAGGCTCGCACTCCACGGTGTCGCCGAGCCCGTGGCCAGCGGGCTCAGGTGGCCTGACACGTCGCGCACGGACAGTCGGTAATACGCCGCGATCGCCGCCGGCAGCGGCGCGTGCAGGACGCTGTAGTTCCCGGCCCCCCTTGCCGGCACCGACGCCAGCACGCTGAACGGCCCCGACGACGTCGATGCCGTCTCGAGCAAGAAGCCGAGCACCGTGCCCTCTCGCGACGTGGTCCACTCCACCGTGATCTGTTCGGGGCCGGGGCGAGGCGCGAACCGCGCGAGCGTCGTCAGTTGCTCCGCGATCCACTCTACGCAGTTGCTCGGATCGATCTCGTGCTCGGGTCCGCCGACGCCGCCACCCCAGTCGGCGAATGTCACGATACCGCCGCCTAGCCGCCGCACGTTCCTCGTTCCGTCCTCGGGCCGGCCCGCGAAGCTCACCCGCCTGAACGTGTGGGCCTGTCCGAACCGGAGGTCAAGCAGCGGACCGTTCGCCGCCGACGCTCCGAGGTCGAACACGCCGTCGCGGCCGTCGAACGGCGCAGCCCCGAGCGACGACGACGGGCCGAACACTACGCCCTGACCGTCCATGTTGCGGAAGCCGAATTGATTCGCCTCCAGTCGGCCATCGATCAAGATCGAGTAGCCGCCGGTGCCGCTGCCGCGCACGGCGGCCTTCGCCCCCGGAAGTCCTGCCAAGCGCAACGTTCCCTGGGCGGTCACGTGCAGGGAACTCGCCGGCGCCATTTCCAGCACAGCGCCATCGATGAGTTCGAGCCTGCCATCGACCACCAGCGACAGCGGCGACACGCCGAGCCTGCCGCCGCCGACGCGGATCGGCGAGCTCGCCTCGACGGTCAGGCCGTTGGCCTGCAGCATCACGTTGCCGCGAACGTTGAACGGCCCGGCACCAGCGATCTCGATTGCGGGCAGGTGAAGCAGCTCGTCGAAAGCGACGAGATCGCGCGGGCTCGGGCCCTCGAGCCTGACGATGCCGTCAGTCAGCGCGAAGGTCTCGCTGCTCACCCAGGAGCCGGCGCACGCGACGCGTACCTGCGGCCCGATCCGGCCGACGGTCGTTCCGGTCGCGATCAGATCGCCGCCGACGGCCAGCGTGCCACCCGCTGCTCCGGGATCGCCCCAGTGCAGCGTCCCGCCTGCCAGCGTGGCGGACCCTTCCACGTTCAGCGTGTTGTTGGCGACGATGGTCAGCTCACCACCGGACAACACGAAGGTACCGGAGATGTTGGTGTCGGTCAGGCGGTAGCTGCCGCCCGCGAGCTCGACGTGCGAAATGGTCCCCAGGGCGGTCGCGATCTCCCCGCCGGCGAGGAACCGCAGGCGACCCCTGCCTTCCACGGTGCCGCCGTTACCGGTGAAACTGCCGGCCAACGAATGAACCGGCTGGCCGACGGTCGGATCATCGGTCAGGAGACCGGTGACCCAGCGTGCCAGTGTCCCGAGCAGCGTGACGTTGCCATCGACCGAGACATCGAATTCGGTCCGGAACTCGCCGTTGTCCTCGATGATCAGGTCGAGCGAGATCGTGATCGGCACGCCGAGGATCTTCACTCCCTGTGCGATGCGGAGCGAAGGAGCGCGCCCGTGCATCGCGATGGACACCGTCGTGCCGCCGCCGAATTCGATCTCGCCCTGGAGCATCTCGAAACCGGCGCTGGAGTTCCAATTGCCGTTGACCTTGAAGCGCGAGTTGGGGCCGACGGTCCCGACGACCGCGCCGGAGATGTCGACGTCGCCGTCGACCTCGATCACCTCCAGGTTGCCGTTGCCGCCCTCCCAGGAGACCGTTCCATTGCTGAACCGTGCGCTGCCGCGGACGTGCAGGCGTCTTCCCTGCGGAACCGTGAGTTCGCCGCCGGTCTGCTCGAGAGAACCGGTGATGTCGGTCTCGGAAAAGGTGCGGATGCCTGCGGAGACGGTGACGTTGCCGAGCGACCCGCCGAAGGTGTAGGTCTCGCCGTCGGCGGTGAAGTCGATGGCGCCGCTACCGGTGACGTTGC
>JAGQRA010000396.1 GCA_020425885.1 Planctomycetota bacterium
CCGCTCGAGCCGGGGCAGCCGATGCCGTAGCCGTGGTGCAGCCGCGTGATCAGCGGCGTGTTCACGTAGGCGAGCTCGGTGCCGTGATCGACGCTGTTGCCGAACGCGTAGTTGCCGGTGCGATAGCCGTTCGGCGCGCCTTCGAACGTGCCGGTCGCGGTGTTGTTGCTGGCGCCGCGCTCGACGAGGATCGCGAGGTCGCCGCCGGCGTAGACCACGGGCGTATGGAACTCGAAGTAGTACTCGCTGAACGGCGGCGGCGAGACGTTGTTGTGGACGAACGTCCCGTTCGGGATCGACAGCGGTCCGGTGCGCGCGACCACCGGGCTGCCGATCCAGATCGACGAGATCAACGGCGCCGGGCTGCCGCCGTAGGTGATCGACGCGGGCGCGATGCAGGGGCCGATCGAGATCGTGAAGTCGGCGTAGTCGAGACTGCCACCGGCCTGGTTGGGGTACGGCTGCACGGTGTTCGTGCCGCAGCGGAAGCTCATGCCGACCAGCACGTCGCCGACCGGAATGCCGAGCAGCTCGTTGGCTTCGATCGCCACGACGTAGGTGCGCGGGGCGCTGCGCAGCAGGGTCGTGTAGCCGCCGGGGAGCTGGCTGACGAACTCGGCTGCCGTCGGTACCACGATGGATTGGGCGACGAGCGAGGAGCAGGCGAAGAGGGCGAGGGCGTGGCGATGCTTGCGCATGATGGCAACGGGGTCCGGGGTGGCGGGACGTCGGGCCCGATCCGAACGGGGCGGGGCTCCGGCCGCGCCATCGTACCGTACGGCGATCATCTCGTGCGCGTGATCGAGCGTCTCGCCGTCGCGGCAGGGTCGTGGGGCCAGCTCACTTCGCCTCGGCCCGTGCCCGCCACCGGGCTGCGTCCTCGTCGCGCCCCGACCGTTCGCAGAGTTCGGCCAGGTCGGCGGCGATCAGTCCCGCCACCGCTGCGCGCTCCTTGACCTCGGCGACCTTGGCGTGGGCGGCGAGCCAGACGGTCTCGGCTGTGGCGGCGTCATCGGCGGCAAGCAGCCGGCGACCGAACTCGCGGTCGACGACGGCGGTCCAAGGCTGTTCGGCGATCGGCTCGAGGATCGCGCGCAGGGTTCGCAGCAAAGCCAGCGCCTCGTCGTGGCCGGGCAGTTTGTCGGCCACGTTCAGCACCGAGTCGGCGAGGCGCTGCACGGTGCCGCGGCAGCCGGGGTCGACAACGGCGGTGGCCAGGCGGGCGCGGTTCGTCTCGAGCAGCGCCGCCACAGCGGTGGCATCGACTCCGGCCTGCATCATCACCATGCCACCGATGCACTGGATCATCTGCATCGGCGCCTCGAGCTCCTCGAAGGCCTTCGCGGCGCGCTCGAATGCACTCATCGCCGCCTCGGGCCGGCCGGCGCCGCCGAGCGAGTTGGCGAGGTTCTGGGTGACGACCGCGACCTCGGGATGGCGGTTGCCGTAGCGACCGACGAGGAACGACAACGCCTCCTCGAACGGGCCGATCGCGTCCTGCCACCTGCCCTGCGCCTGCAGGCAGACGCCGTACTGACAGCGCGACGAGGCGTAGTTGATGTTGGCTTCGCCGCCGTGTTCGTCGACGAGGGTGCAGGCCCGGCGCAACAGCTCGTCGGCGTGGCCCAGCTCGCCGGTCCGCACCAGCGCGAGGCCGAGGTTCAGCAGAGGTGGGATCACCTCCGCGCTCTCCGGCCCGAAGGCCGTCTCCTCGCACTCGAGGTAGCGCTGCAGCATCGGCACGGCCTCGGCGATCCGCCCGCTGCTCATCAGCATGTTGGCGAGCCGGCCGCGCGCCTGGATCGTGGCCGGATCGTCCGCGCCGAGACCGTTCTCGAGCAGCTCGACGGCCTCGCGGTAGAGCGCCTCGGCGCCGGCGAGGTCCTGCCGCATCTCCCTGATGAACCCGAGCTCGCACTTGCGCGTGCCGACGGCGGGGTCGCTCGCGCCGTTCAGCTCCTCGGTCGTCTGCAGCGCGCGCACGGCCCAGCTCTCGGCCTCGTCGACGAGGCCGCGGTGTCGGGCATAGTCCTGCAGCTGCGCCAGCGCCGCCGCCAGGGATGCCGACGGTCGTCCGGACTCCGCGCATTCGCGTTCGAGGATCGGCAGTGCCTCGGCGGTGCGTTCCGCCGCCGCGCGGTAGTCGCCGCGCGCATGCTCGAGGTCGGCGAGGTCGAGCAACGTCAGCGCCGCCGCGGGCGAGTCCACGCCGAGTTCGGCGCGGGTGAGCTCGGTCGAGCGCTCCAGGTGCGGAGCCGCGGCCGCGTCCATGCCGAGGCCGAGGTAGGCGCGGCCCATCGTCCGCCGCAGCGTCGCCTCGACCAGCGGCTGGTCGATCAGGCGTTCGCCGAGCCTGGCGCTGAAGTCGTCGAGCAGCTGCCGCATCGAGTAGTTGGGCGACCGCGTCGCGTGCGGATCGGCGAGGCCGACCATCTCGTCGATCAACGCCACCACCGCGTTGGCCCGCGCCTCGGCCTCCTGGGCGAGGCGACGATCGTCGAGGGCCGCGGCTTCCGAGGCGCGTGCCAGCAGCGTCTGGTGCTCGGCCTCGCTCCAGCCGGCCATGGCGAAGGCGAGTCCGACGCACAGCGCCAGCAGCACCAGCGTCGCCGAGACGACGGCGCCGCGATGCTGCGCGATCGTCTTGCGCAGCCGGTAGGTGACGCTGGGCGGTCCGGCGGCGATGGCCTCGCCGACGAGATAGCGGCGGATGTCCGCGGCGAACTCGGCGACGGTCTGATAGCGGCGGTCGCGTTCGGGCTCGAGCGCCCGCATCGTGATCCAGTCGAGCTCGCCGCGCAGTCGGCGGGCCAGCGTGCGGGTGTCGATCTTGCGGCGTTCGGCGATCGCGGTTGCGGCGGCGCCGGCGGTGGAGACGCGCGTGCTCGGCCGCGGCGGCACCGTCTCGCGCATCAGGCGTTGCAGCTCGGCGAAGCCATGCTGCATCAGCTGCCGGCGCTCCAGCGGCACGAGCCCGACGAGCAGTTCGTAAAGGATGACGCCGAGCGAGTAGACGTCGCTCCTGGTGTCGATGTCGAGGCCCGCCTGATCGGCCTGCTCGGGCGACATGTACTCGAGCGTGCCGATGACGGCGCCGAGCTGGGTGTAGACGGTGTTCTCGCCGAGGCGCTGGTCGATCGCCTTGGCGACGCCGAAGTCGATGATCTTCGGCACCGGCCTGCCGTCGACGAGCGTGACCAGCACGTTCGCCGGCTTGAGGTCGCGATGGATGATGCCCTTCTGGTGGGCGTGGGCGACCCCGGCGCAGACCGCCGTGAACAGCTCGAGTCGGTCGCGCAGGCCGAGCCTCGCCTTGTCGCAGAACCGCGTCAGGTCTTCGCCGTGCACGTACTCCATGGCGAAGAACGGCCGCCCGCTGGCGTCGACGCCGGCGTCGTAGACGTGGGCGATGTTGGGGTGGTCCATCATCGCCAGCGCCTGGCGTTCGGCATCGAACCGCGCCAGCACCTCGGCGCTGTCCATGCCGGGTTTGATGACCTTGACGGCGACGCGGCGATGCACGGGCTCGCGCTGCTCGGCGACGAACACCGTCCCCATGCCGCCATCGCCGATCTTCTCGAGGACACGGTAGCGGCCGATCCACTCGGGCATCCGGGCGGGGACGTGTCCGTCGCCGGGGGGTGGAACTGCGGGAGCGCTCATGAGGCGCGGATACTACGCCGTCGGGTGCGTCGATGGATGACGTCGGCCCGGCCCGAGCTCAGAACCGCAGCGTCGCGCCGAAGGCGCGAGGCAAGGTCCTGAGCGCGCTTGCCCGCGTAGCGGGCGAGCGACGCTCAGAAGCTCGGGTCCCAACGACGGGGGTGGCCGTGCTCGTCGACGTAGAGGGAGCGGGTGCCCGGCGGCAGGACCTGCAGGGTCTTCAGGCACTCGACGATGCAGTCGCGATCGTGCGCCGGCAGGTTGGCGAAGGCCTGGGAGCTGGCCGAAGCCTCGCCGGCGTGGGCCAGGATCGCCTCACGCAGGGTGGTGTACTGGCCATGATGGAAGTAGGGGAACTCGTTGGCGCAGCCCCACAGACGCCGGGTCAGGAAGTGGCGATTGCCGGCGAAGAACTCGGCCGAGCCGGGCGGGGCCTGCATGTCGAGCGGCTCGATGTTGGGGTCGCCGGGGCCGTAGCAGATGTCGTGGAGCTTCATGTCGGTGAAGGCCGGCACCATGACGACGCCGTTCCGGTCCGGCAGGCGCGGCCCGGCCAGGTGGGGATCGAGCAGGTCGACGACGTAGGCGGGCGCCTCGCCCTGGCGCAGGTTGCCGGCCGGGTTGAACGGACCGGGCTCGACGAAGCGGGAATCGGCGAGCGGCAGCGTCGGCACGTGGCAGGCGGCGCAGCCGATCGCGGTGAACAGCTCCTCGCCGCGGCGGATCGCGGCCTCGATCTCATGGTCGCGCGGGATCACGCGTCCCGGTACCGGCAGGGTGGCCTGCCACAGCGACACGGCGGTGATGTCGGCGCGGGTCAGCTCCTTGGTGTGGCCGTCGCCATCGGGGTCGGTGTTCTCACCGAAGCGCTCGCTCGACTGCATGCCGTGGTGGTGGTTGAACGCGTTGTTGGTGAACTGCCGCAGCGAGATCACCGCGCCGGCCTGATGGAACGGTCGCAGGATCAGGTCGGGAGGGTTCGTGCTGCCAGCGGTGGCCAGGCTCGGCGCCGGCAGGCCGGTGACCGCCGCCGTGATCCAGTCGCCGTTCGCCGCGCGCGAGAGCACGCCGAAGGCGACGCCCTTGCTGCTCAGCTCGGCGCTGCCACCCGGTGGGATCGCGTCGCGCTGCCGTTGCAGCTCGATCGTCATCTCGCGGGCCAGCAACTCGATGAAACCGCTGCCGTTCATGCCGACGGTGGCGCGGTAGTTGGCGATCGTCTGCAGCGTGCCGTCGCGGCCGTTCTCCTGCGTCGAGCCGCGCGTCGGCACGAGGTCGGTGTGGTCGAAGGTGGCGAAGTCGAAGCGGTGACCGAGCACGAACACGCCGGTGACGAAGTCGCCGCCGCCGCCGACGAAGGGTGAGTTGTGGCAGCCAGCGCACGAGTTCGAGTCGGCGGCCGAGATGCGGTTGAAGGCGCGCGGGAAGGTCAGCGGGCTCGACGGATCCGACAGCGGCGCGCCGGTGCCCTTGGTCAGCGGCCGGCCGCCGCCGTCCTGGCTGGTCCACTTCGCCTGGAACAGATCCTCGCCGTGCTGCAGCAGGTGGCGCAACGGGATCGCGAACTCCTCGCCGTCCTGCAGATGGCGCCGGACGGCGACCTCGACGCCGATCGGCGGCGACGGTCGCTGGGCCGCGATCGTGGCTGTCGACGCGGCCATCGTCGCGACGGCGAGGATCAGTTGCGGCGGACGGGGACGGCGACGCGGAAGACGTGACATGGCAATGCTCGTGGTTGATGGTCGATCGGTCTGGCGTTGATGCCGAACGTCAATGACCGACGGCCACGTGGATCGGACAGCGGCTTTCGACCCGAGCGGGAACCAGGTCGCATTGTACGCGGATCCGAACCTCGCGATTCCTGTCCGATGTGCGCACCTCGCGACCATTCGGGGCATCGAGCCGCTTGCGGACTTCCCGCGAGCGCGAAACCCATCGAGGTATCAACCAATGACTGCGATTCACTTGGCTGCAGGTCCCGCTGCGCTCGCGCGCCGGGCGACCCTGTTCTGCATGTTCTCGTCCGCCGCTCTCGCCCAGGGCGGCTCCTGCCTGAGCTACGGTGCCGGCTGCGCCGGCAGTGCAGGCATCCCGATGCTGCTCGGTACCCGGCCGGCGATCGGGCAGGTGATGAATCTCGACGCCAGCGGTGTGCCGGCGTCCAGCGCCTTCTCGTTCTTCCAGCTCGGACTGTCCAACACGATGTGGGCCAGCACCCCGCTGCCGCTGTCACTCGCGCCGTTCGGCGCCCCGGGCTGTGATCTGCTGGCCAGCGGCGACCTCGGAGTGTTCCTGGCGCCGAGCACGGCCGGCAACGCCCAGCTGCAGATCGCGATGCCGAACGCGCCCGGGTTCGTCGGCTTCCGCTTCTACGGTCAGGTGTTCCCGCTCGACCCGGCCGCGAACGCGCTCGGCCTGATCGCGTCCAACGGGGCGTGTGCGACGGTCGGGGCGGCCAACGGCGGCGGTGGCGCGATCAACGCGATCAGCAACCTCACGCCTGTGGCCGGGCAGACGATCACGGCGACCATCTCGGGGTTCGGTGGCAACCCGCCTTGCTTCATGGGCATGATTCCGGTCGGACCGGTCGTCAACGGCCAGGTTCAGCTCCAGGCCGCGATCACGCCGAGTCTCGGCACGCCGTTCCAGGTCTCGGCCGCGCCGTTCACGAACTGGGTCGGGCTCGGACAGGGCGGCCGGCCGTGGTTGCCCGCGCCCGGTATCAACATGCCGGCGAACGCCGCCGGCGGCGTCGGCACCCTGCCGATCCCGACCAACGCGGGACAGGGCATCACGATGACCGTCACGGCCGGCACGGGAGCGAACATCCAGCTGCCGATCAGCATCGACTCGCTGGGGCGACTGTGCATCGACTTCGGCGCGTTCACATGGGCGCCGAACACCAGCTACGCGCTCGAGATCGAACTGCACTTCGACCTGATGCCGTCGAGTACGCACTGCGACTTCTTCGCCACGACGGTCCCGATTGCCACGGGCAGCTCCCCGTCGGCCGGAACTTGCGCTGCGACGGTCTTCCTGTGGCTGGTGCTCAACCTCGCCAACGACCCGGGCTGCGCCGGCATGGCGCCGTCGTTCCCGGACCCGGTGAATCAGCCTGGCCTGATCTGCCTCACGGCCCCGGTCGGAGCGCTCTTCACGAACTACTACCCGTCCTACTCGCACGTCGTCGTCAAGTAGGCTGACGTAGTCGTCACGATGGAGCCGGCCGAACGCAGCGTTCGGCCGGCTCCGGTCGGAGCTGCTCGAGCAGTCGCCGCGGTCCGCGACTACGGGCCGTCAGCGACGAGCCGCCGATAGGCGTCGTATCGCTCTTGCCCGAGCGCGCCGCTTTCGACGGCGGCGCGCACCGCGCAGCCCGGTTCATGAACGTGGCGGCAGTCGCGGAAGCGACAGCGCGCGGCGATCTCGACGATCTCCGGGAACGCCACCGCCGCATCGCTCGCGCTGGCGACGAGGCCGAACATGCGCACGCCCGGCGTGTCGACGAGGCGCGTGCCGCACGGCAGCCGCACCAGGCTCGAGGCCGTCGTCGTGTGCCGCCCGCGGCCGTCGCGTTCGCGCACCTCGCCGGTCGGTCGAGCGCTGGCCGGGTCCAGTCGGTTCAGCAGCGTCGACTTGCCGACGCCGCTGTGGCCGACGAAAGCCGCCGTGCGGCCGATCAGCACCGCGTGCAGCGCGTCGACGTTCTCGCCGGTCCGCGCCGACGTCGCGATCACCGGGATGCCGCGCTGGCGCCACGGTTGCAGCGCGGCATCGCGGGCCGCGACGTCGTGCGGCACGTCGCACTTGTTGATGCAGAGCACCAGCTCGGCGCCGCTGCCTCCGGTCGCGAGCACGAGGCGATCGACGAGGCCGATGCGCAGCCGCTCCGCGGTCAGGACGAGCACGACGAAGTCGATGTTCGCCGCCAGCACGTGACGGTCGTCGTGTTCGCCGCTGGCCCGCGCCAGCTCGCTGCGCCGCGGCTCGACGGCGACGATCAGCGGCTCGGCGTCGGTGCGCTCGTGGACCGTGACCGCGTCGCCGACGGCGAGCGCGGACCGCTGCGCCGCAGCGAGGTCGCGCGCGATCAGGGCCTCGTGCTCGCCGTCTTCGGCGAGGACCCGGGCGCGGCCGCGGCCGAGCCAGACCACGGTCGCCGGCCATTCGGCGCGGTTGGGCACGAACTGCGCCTCGCGCCGGTGACCGGAGCTCAGCGATCCCGGCGGCCGCCGGTGCATCTTGCTGAAGGTCGCGTCGTCGCCGTCGTCGGCCTCGCTCCAGCGGCCTCGCGTGCGCCGGTTGGCCTTGCGTTCCTTCTCCTCCTCGTAACTCGTCAGATGCCGGAGCTGCCGGCGGAATCGCTGCCTCGTCCTTTCCTTGGAATCGTCGGACATCGGGGTTTGCCTCACTGCTGGACCGGCGCCGGTACGGAACCCGGGCGCGGTCGGTCATCGAACCGGACTCGAATGCACTCGCTCAGCGCGAGCGGGCAGTGGCGACGAGCAGTGTCGGCATCAGGCGGAGAAGCTACCCGTTCGGCGCCGGCAGGTCGATGGCCGGCGCATGAGGCCTGCGGCTCAACGCGCGCGCGGTTCGACGCCGA
>JAGQRA010000043.1 GCA_020425885.1 Planctomycetota bacterium
ACCAACCGAATCACCGCGCTGCTCGCGGCGAGCGATGGGGCGCTCTGCATCGGAACCGAAGACCAGCGCGCCTTCCGCTATGCGAACGGTCGCTTCGAGCCGATCGAACTCGGCTCAGACCCCCTTGTCACGCAGATCGGCGAATCCGCGGACGGCAGCATCTGGATCGCCGGTCGCGGTGTCACCCAATGGCGTGCCGGGTCGAGCCGGTGGTATGACCTCGATGTCGATCAGGACTTCGCTGAGGCCCTGTATCCTCTGGGCCCCGACAGCGTGTGGGTCGAGTCGGTCTCGGCGCAACACGTGCTCGCAGGCGGAGTCTCCACACTCCAGAGCGGCGCCCCTGTCATCGCGATCCTGCGGGCTCCTGACGATCGTCTCTGGACCCTGTTGGAATCGCCCGGCTCGGCGCCGTTCGGTTCTGCACTGATCGTCGAGCATGCCGAAGTCGGCAAGATCAACCGGGCCTTCGCCGATTCGCACGGGCAGGTCTGGATCGCTTCGACCAAAGGCCTGTTCAGGCAACGCCAACCTCTCGAGCCCTCGACGCGCAGCATCACACCCGTGAGCGCGCTGGCTCTCGACCGGCCGACATCGTGCCGTTCGGTCTTCGAGGACCGCGAGGGCAACCTCTGGGCTGGTTGGGAACAACTCGGCGTCTGCAGACTGCGCCCGTCGACCACGACCCGCGTGTTCGAAACCGGCGGCACCGTCATCGCACTCGCTTCGGATGGCGACGGAGGAGTCGCGTTCAGCGGAACCGCACCGGGATTGACCGCGATGGCCTCGGACCTGTCGCTGAAGGAGATCGAGCCACCGGACCCCGAGACGCCCCGAGTGCGGCAGCTGCTGCGAGATTCCAACGGCCACCTGTGGAGCCGCCGCAACGACCGGGTTTCCAGGCAAGGCGGCGGCGCCGACGACAGCTGGATGCTGAGCACGTCGTGCATCGCGGAGGATCCGCGTGGAACGGTCTGGGCCGCCGCCAATGGCGAGTTGTTCGAATTGGATGGCCAGCCACCGACCCGACACGTGCTCGCCGACGCGGGGCAAGCGCAGTCGATCGAGAGCCTCGTCTTCGACGCGGACGGCGCGGCCTGGTTCACCTGCTCCCGTTCTCGTGAGATCTGCCGGTGGGCGGACGGCGCCCTCGAGCGCCATCGCCTGCCCGCCGATATCGCCGGCGTTGCCATCCGACACCTTGCCAGTGATGGCGAAGGCAGGATCTGGATCTCGACCTACGGCGCCGGGTTGGGCCGACTGCAGAACGGCGAGGTTCGCCTGGTGGATTCGGCCGCCGGACTGCTCGACGACTCGTTGGGCCACATCTTCGTCGTCGACGACAGGCTCTGGCTGAACAGCAACCGCGGCGCTTTCACCGTGCGGTTGACCGATCTCGATCGTTGGTTCGACGTGGACCCCACGGAACCCCTGACGTGCTATCAGGCCTGCGATACCGAGGGCAACGGCGCCGAAGGATTCCGGGCCGCTGACGGCACGCTGTGGCTGCCCACGGTCAATGGGCTCATCAACATCGAGCCGACGCTGCAGCTGCGACTCGCCGCTCCACCGGTCCTGATCGAGGGCATCGTCGCCAACAGCACCCGTCTCGTGCCGAACGGAGACGAGATCCTCGGCATCCAGCCCGGTGACGGCAGCCTCGAGGTGTCCTACACCGGCCTCAGCTTCGCCGCTCCGAAGCGTGTGCGGTTCCGGTATCGCCTTCAGCCAGCATCCACTGAGGCCGTGGCGAGATGGGTCGAAGCCGGCAACCGGCGCACGGCGTACTTCACCAACCTCGATCCCGGCGATTACGAGTTCCACGTTACCGCCTGTAACAGCGAAGGCACCTGGAGCTCGCAGCCTGCCACCGTGCGACTAGCCTTCGAACCGCACTTCTACCAGACCGGTTGGTTCAAGCTGTTGCTTGCCTGCCTTACCACCATGGTCATTGCCGGTATCCATCTGGTACGCACCTCGACCGTGCGTCGACGCAATCGGCAGCTGAACGCGGAGATCGAGGCCCATCATCACACCGAGGCCGTGTTGCGCGAACGCGAGGCGACCCACCGCGCCCTGGCCGAGACCGCAACCGACGGCATCCTGATCGTCGACGGCTCACTCCGCATCGAGTATGCCAACACCGCGGCCCGATCGATGTTCGGCGACGAAGGTCCGCACCTGGAGTCCTTGCCCTTGACGAGTGTCCTGGTGGATGACGACGCCGGCCCCAACACGGTCGAAGAACTGTTCGAAGGCGACGGCCGGCGAGCCCTACCGCTGCGGGGCCGGCGTGGAGAGGGCAACTTCCCGATCGAGGTATCGAGCGGAAGCATGCTCCGCTCCGATGGCAAGACCGCGTTCGTGTTGATCCTGCGCGACGTCACGACCAGGCGGCGACTGGAGCAGCAATTGGCAGAGGCCAGGAAGCTCGAGGCCGTTGGCAGACTTACCGGCGGCATCGCCCACGACTTCAACAACATCCTCACCGCACTTCTGTGTCAGGCCGCAATCCTCGACGACGACCTCGATGGCGGGCGTGACACGAACACCGCGAAGATGAGCGTCGATCAGATCCGACGCAGCGCCGAGCGGGCAGCACGGCTCGTACGGCAGCTGCTCACGTTCGCGCGCCAACGCGTCATCGAGCCTCGTCTCATCGACCCGAACGAGACCATCACCGAATTGCAGCCGATGCTGCGCAGCATCGTCCCCGCGATCGTCGATCTGCAGTTGGACCTGGCTCCGAAGGTAGGTCTGGTCTTCGTCGATCCACACGAACTCGAGCAGGTTCTCGTCAACCTGGTCGTCAACGCCAGGGACGCGATCGAGAACAAGGGGACGGTCCGGATCGCCACCAATCGCGTGCGGGTCGAATCGAGCCGGGACGAGGACCTGCCACCCGAATCCGCGAACGCCCACGTTGCCATCAGCATCGCCGACGATGGCCGCGGCATGCAGACCGAGGAACAGGAGCGGGCCTTCGACCCGTTCTACACCACCAAACCGACCGGCAGCGGCACCGGGCTAGGTCTCGCTTCTGCCTACGGCTTCGCCAAGCAGGCCGGCGGCCGGATCGAGGTCGAGAGCGCCCCGGGCGAAGGTGCGACGTTCACGATCTACTTGCCCGTCGTGCGATCGCTCGAGCCGCTGCCTCCGCTGCCTTCCCTCGATCGACGGCCTTCGGCGGCGTCACCGCGACCCGACCACCCCCCCGCTTCTGGCCCTAGCCCATCGCCACCGTCCGGCCATGGGACGATCCTGATCTGCGATGACGACCATTCGGTCCTTCAGACCGTCGCCCTGATCCTCCGCAGTCGCGGCTATGAGGTGCTGACGGCGCCGCGACCGGATGTGGCGCTCCAGCTGTTCACCGAGCACCGCGGGCGCATCCGGATGCTGGTCACCGACATCGTCATGCCCATCATGGATGGTCGCGAACTTGCTGGAGAGATTCGGCAGGTGGAGCCCGAACTGCCGGTCCTCTTCATGTCTGGCTACACCCCGAGCGCGCTCAGGTCCTCCGAAGACGATCCCCGGTCGGACTTCCTGAACAAGCCGTTCGCACCGAATGATCTGGAGGACAGGGTGGCCGTCCTCTTCTGCTCGCGCAGCGGATGATCCTTCGCCAGGTCTGTCGGGCACGAGCAGCAGGCAGCCCCGCAAGCGGCCGGACTGCGCGATCGATCACGGCGCACGCGAGTGCGAACCGTCACAGAACGGAGCGGCCCTCGATTCGCCGCAGGCACACCAGGCAACGCTACGGGCCGTTTCGAACTCGACTTTGAGCGGCGAGAGCCCGGTACCCCTGTGGGTGCCATCGCACATCGGGTAGCTCACACTCTTCTCGCAGCGACACCACGCGTACTTGCGCGCCTCACAACGAAGCGTGAAGGGCTTCCTCTGCTTTCGGCCTGGCGGGGTCGGTGGATCGAAGTCCGACTCCATCGGTTCCTCAACGGAACCGTCGAATGACACCACGAACGACCCCGCGCACCTCGACCTCTCTGGTGTAGATCGGTTCCATGCTCGCATTGGCCGGCTGCAGGCGAATCACGCCGTCGCGTTCGCGGTAGAAGCGCTTCAGGGTCGCCTCTTCACCTTCGAGGATCGCGACCACGATATCGCCATCGTTGGCGTGCTCGCGGCGCTCAATCACCACCAGGTCCCCGTCGTCGATGTGGTCTTCGATCATCGACTTGCCTTTGACGCGGAGCAGATAGATCCGATCGCCGGTTGGAACGAGGTCGGTGAGGCTCATGTCCTCTCGATCCTCCAATGCCTCGATCGGGCTGCCGGCGGCAATCCTGCCCACCAGCGGGACCGTTGGGACCTGGGATGCGGGCGACCCGTCTTCGGAATCGGGGTCGTGGAGGATGGCTACGGCGCGCGCCTTGGCACGATCGCGATGAATCGCCCCCTTTCGGGTCAGCTGGTTCAGGTGCTCATGCACCGTGATCTTGCTGACCCCCAAGGCTCCGGCAGCCTCCTCGAGTGTCGGTGATATGCCCTTTTCGCGGCGGTAGTCTCGGAAGTAACGCAGAACACGAATCTGCTTCTCCGTAAGCATCAGGTCCACTGCAGAGCCCTCCCTTGGGTGCTGACTGGTCTGAATGAGGCTGGCATTCGCGGTGCCGGTGCTGTCGGTGAGCTACCCGAACAAGACGAGAACCACGAACAGGGCGATGAACATACAGGAAGTTGCCAGTTCGGCAGCATGACGAAACCTCTTGGAGGCAAAGGCCCTCTTGGACTCAAAGGACCTGCCGCCCACACCCTCGGCCTGATTGGGTGAAAGGGCCGGCGCCCCCACGGCCGTAGATGGCTGCCGTGCCGTGGGGACGCTGACCAGACGAGTGACGGCCAGTGAGCGAGGTGGGTTGCGCCTGAGGGGCTGGGCAGCCGGGACAATCCCAAAAGAGGTGATCCTGATGGACGTGAGGTGATGGTCGGAGCGGAGATCACCGTCACGCTGCCGCAGGGATGATGGCTTGGCGATGAGGGCGGCGGGCCGGTTCGGGTAAGGCAGGAGACGCTGGTTGGCGAACTTCATCGGGACCTCGTTCGGGATCGGTTCGGCTCATGTTAGCGACATGTTCGTCTAACGCAACCCAAATATCTCCATCCTCCCTTCGGCCCATTATGTGGATTGGCCTGGCCCAGGCGAAATCTTGTGCCGCCCGGGGCAGTTGCTTGCTCGCAACCATGAGGCTGTCGGCTCTATCACGAAGGATGACCCGCCCCACTGACGAACTGCGCGCTGACCACGCCCTGATCCAGACCGGGCTCGGGATCCTGGGCGCCATCGCGGGTCACGTCCGCCGCGGCGGTGGGCTTCCGGTCGCGGACACGGCATCGACCCTGCGCTTCCTGCGCGAGTTCCTGATCGCCACCCACTTCCGCAAGGAGAACGAGATCGTCTGGCCCGCGGTGACCATGCACCTGGACGAGCACGCGGCCACGAGCGTCGGCGAGTTGATGCTCGCCCAGGACGAGGCCGCCGAGCTGATCGCGTGCCTGGTCATCTTCTGGGAGCCCATCGGCGAACTGACCGCCGACGAGCGTCAGGGCTTCGCGGACACGGTCGACGCCCTGGAGAAGCGCATGGCGATCATGGCGGCGACGGAGGCGCGTCTGTTCAGCGACTGCGATCGCGACATCCCGCTCGATGACCGGATCGACTGGGTCGCCCGCTTCGCGGCCATCGAGGCCGAGAGGGTCGCGCGCGCCGCCTGGGAGCCGAAGTTGCGCC
>JAGQRA010000397.1 GCA_020425885.1 Planctomycetota bacterium
CCGCCGGCAAGCCGGCGACCAAGGCCTTCTACGGCATGTCGACCGGGCTCAACTTCGGTGATGGCATGGTGGCACCGAGCATGATCGAACTGCTACCGGAGTTTCCGATCCTGATCGAGGCCGGCGACATGAAGGGGATCAGGTTCGTGCCGACCCACCGCTGCCGACGCCTGCTGCGGTTTCGTTTCGACCGAAGCTACGCCGCCTGGGTGCGCCTGGTCCAGGGTGGCTGAGGCCCCGCGGCGCGCGCGCCGGCCGACCGCAGCGGCGGACCGACGCCCACCGCAGACGACCATTCGTTTCGCGGCGTCGTGCGCTAACCTTCTCGCCGCATCGTGACCCCAGCTCCGACACCCAGCAGGACCGTACCCGGCGTCCCCCCGCGCGCGCTGCCGCTGCTGGCGGTGTTCGTCGTCTGCGCGCTCGTGCTGCGGATCCCGCTGCTCTCTGACAGCATCTGGTTCGACGAGGCCTGCATGTCGAGCCAGCGTGTCGGCACCTGGGAGCAGCTGCTCGCCACGATCTACGTCGACATCCACCCGCCGCTCTACATCACGTTCATGCACTTTTGGAACGCGATGTTCGGTGACGGCGAGGTCTCGATGCGGCTGCCGGCGCTGATCGCCGGCCTCGCCTCGATCCCGCTCACGTTCTTCGCCGGCCGCCGCCTGGTCAGCGACACGGCGGCCCTCTGGGGCGCGGCGCTGCTCGCGCTGTCACCGGTCCACATCTGGTACTCGGCCGAGGCCCGGCTCTACACGCCGATGCTGTGCTGCGCGCTGCTCGCGACCTACACCTTCCATCGCATCGTCGACGGCGGCCCGCGGCCGTCGCGGCGGCTGTGGCTGCTGCACCTCGCCAACATCGCCGTGATGCTGGCCCTGCACTACTACCTCGCGCTCTACGTCGTGCTGCTCGCCATGCTGGCGCCGTTGGCGACGCGAGGCCTCGGCGGCCGCGCCGGGCGGCTGCTCGGCTGGCATGGCTTCGGCCTGATGCTGCTGGCCGGCTTCGTCTATGGCAAGCAGATGCTCGGCGAGTTCGAGACCTCGCAGGCCTATCTGCGCGCGATGTCGCCGGCGGCGTTGTACGACCTGCTGTTCGACTGGTCCTTCAGCGGCCACACGCTCCGCGCCAGCGGCTCGAAGGTCGACCACGCCGCGGCCTGGGTGCAGCAGGGTCTGATGGTGATGCTCACAGGCTTCGGCCTGCTGCAGCTGTGGCGATGCCGCCGCGAACGTCCGGGTGGATTGTATCTGCCGCTCTACCTGCTCGTGATCCCCGGCTTCCTGGCTGCCAGCGCGCTGTTCGGTCTGGCCAACACCTACATCGAGCGCAGCTGCCTGCCGGCGTTGCCGTTCCTGTTCCTGCTCGTCGGTGCCGGCCTCGACGGCCTGCCGCGTCGCCTCTACCTGCCCGCCAGCGGCATCACCCTCGTGCTCGTCGCGTCGACCCTGATCTCGCTGTACCTGCATCGCGAGGTGCAGTGGACGGTCTACAAGCCCAAGTCCGACTGGCGTGCGGCCGCGACCTGGCTCGGCGCCGAGATCGATCGTGGCGCCGCCGGCCGGCCGGTGTTCACCTCGATGCCGAACCCGCGCCCGCTGCCGTACTACGACGCCCGCATCCAGGACGTGAAGACGCTGCAGCCCGGCACCGGCGCCGACGAGATCGGCCGCAAGGTCGAACGCCGCCTCGGATCCTGGCTCGGCAAGCTCGCCAGTGACACGTTCCGCCGCTTCGACGAGCACAACGCGCGGCTGCTGGCCGACGCCAAGCTGCGCGTCTATCGCAGCGCCGGCGACCCCGCCGAGCTCGATCTCGAACACCGGCTCCGCCCCGGCGACGACACCTGCTACCTGGTGCGGAACGAATGGCACCCGCATCACACCGTCGACGACTCCATCGAGAGGCTGCTGCAGCATCCGCGCGTGACCAAGCTCGAGACCCACCGCTTCCCCGGCATGACCGTCTACAAGGTGAGAGTCGCGAAGTGAGCCACGGCGGCGACCCGGCGAGCTGCGACCTCTCGGTCGTCATCGCCTGCTACCAGGAGGAGAGCCACCTGGTGGAATCGGTCCGCCAGCTGCGCGAGGTGCTCGACGCCACCGGGCGCAGCTACGAGCTCGTCTTCCTCGAGGACAAGAGCACCGACCGTACGGCCGAGATCATCCGCGAACTCGTGCGCGACCGCGACGACTGCACGGCCGTCTATCACGAGCACAACGTCGGTCGCGGCGGCACCGTGACCGAGGGCTTCGAGCTGTCGCGCGGCCGCATCACCGGCTTTCTCGACATCGACCTCGAGGTCCATGCCCGTTTCATCCCGGCGGTGCTGGCGGCGATCGACGCCGGCGCCGACGGCGCCACCGCCTACCGCGGCTACAAGGTCGGCCTGCGCCCGACGAGCATCGTGCGCCACATCCTGAGCCAGGGCTACCGCTGGCTGTTCCGCATGCTGTTCCGGGTCCCGTTCAAGGACCCCGAGACCGGCTTCAAGTTCTTCCGCCGTGACAAGATCCTGCCGGTCGCACGCGCCACCCGGGACGTCCACTGGTTCTGGGACAGCGAGATCATGGTGCTCGCCCACCAGGCCGGACTGAGGATCGTCGAGGTGCCGTGCCGCTTCGAGCGCCGGGCCGACAAGCAGTCGACCGTGCGCATCGTCAGCGACGTCTGCAAGTACCTGGTCGCGATCCGCGCCTTCCGGCGGCGCCAGCGCGCCGAACGCCGGGCGCGGCGCGACTGATCGCCACCGAGACCTTGGCCGCGAGGCCGAGGTTCCCGGTTGCCGCAGCTCAGTTGACCGTGAAGTCGGCCGACCGACCCGATTGCGGCGACAGCGGCATCAGCCAGTGCCGGTTGTCGAGGTCCTGAGCCCGCGGCGGCGTGAAGGGGCCGCCGCTGAGCGGCCCCACCTCGTCGAACACGCCGAGCACGATGACGCGACAGCGGGTCCCGATCGGCGTCGACGGCAGGGTGATACGCGCCATCGCGGCGCCACTGCTGATCGGCGCACTGAGCACGAACGGGCCGGGAACGACCGGGTTGGACCGCTTGGCTCCCGGTGCTGTTCCCCACCACGCGTTCAACGCTGTCGGGGTGCCGAAGTCGAGCTGACTCGACGCCCGCGCGCCGTTGCGGGCCCCCACGTTCGACACTCTGACGAAGCTCGAAGTGGCGGGATCGAACGCGAGCACCTGGAGCAGGACGAACTTGCCGTTCGACACACCGTTCAGGGTCTCGACATCGAGCGTGACGTCGAACATCTGGGGCCCCAGCCGCCTGACCTTGACGTTTGAGGTCGTGAACGCCTCGTCGAGACCGGCGAAGGGGAACACCGTCGGCCGCGCCTTCAGGCTCGCCCCGCCGGCGCCCGAGATGATGGCGGTGCTGGAATGTCTGGCGAGGTCGGTCATCGTGACCACGAGTCGGTATTCCTCGGGCGTCGTGACCGTCGGGAACAGACCGTGCGCCACCAGGGTGTCGGTGGTGCGCGCCGCACCGTGACGCTGCAGCGGGCCGAACGGAGCGAATGTCCCGTTGACCAGTCGCTCGACCTGGACCGTGTAGGTCACCGGCTCGGAGAACGTGACGAAGTGCTTGCTGATCCGCCCCGACACATAGTCGAACTCGACCTGCTGGAGCTGCGGCAGGTCGACGTCCACGGACTCCATCTGCGTCTGCGTGTTGAACACCGTCGGGTCGATGCCGAGGCCCGGGTGGGCAAGGTTGACCTCGTGCTCGTAGCCGTCCGGGTAGCCGTCACCATCCGAGTCGGCGGCGAGCGGATCGGTGCCGAGCGCGATCTCGAGCTGGCCCGCCAGACCGTCGTTGTCCTGGTCGACCGCGAAGCGGAAGCCGTTGCCGGGCGGCACACCGACGAACAGCAGCCCGACGCCGTTGCCGTGCGCGGCCTGCAGACCGTAGATGTCATCCGAGTAGTCGCCGGGCTGGCCGGGCTTCATGGTGTGGAAGCGCTGCGTCGCCGGATCGAACCACATCGACAGCACGATCGGGCTGGCGAACGCCATGACCGTCAGATCGAAGTCGCCGTTGCTGGCCTGCCTGATCATCAGCTGGAGCTGCGAGGCCGCCGACGCGTCGTACCAGACGGCCTGGTGCGCCCGCGGCGCGATGCCCTCGTCGAACTGGGCCACGAACGCCGCCGCGTTGATACGTTGCTGCTGCGTCGCGACCAGATCGGCGACCGTCGGATTCGGCGGTGCCGTGAAGAACGCGCCGGCATCGAAGAAGTGGATGATGTCGGGGTCGTCGCCGTCCTGCGACAGTCCGAAGCCGCCCTGCGGGCGATCGCCGATCGGCACGTTGTTGACCTTGGCGGGGCCGATCTTCTGCAGCAGCTTGTGACCGAGCTGACGCAGGTGGGCGACGTCCGAGCTGATCTGCGTCGGCAGCACCGACAGCACGTCCTGCTGGATGATGCCGTTCGAGCCCGACTCGGCGCCGTGGCATTGCACGCACCTGATCGGATTGAACAGGGTCAGCACGTTGGTGTCGTTGTGGAACACGGACTGACCGGCCGAAGGGATGCCGGTCAGCAGCTGGTTCGTTCCGCTCTGCGACTCGACGAACTGCAACGTCTTCGCATCGTCGAGCATGCGGTCGATGTGCTGCCGCGGGTTGGCCGCGCCCTGCAGCGAGAACACGAAGGCCTCGAAGTCGGCGAGCTCGCTCGAGCCGTTGCTGCCGACGGCCGTGCCGAGCGCGGGACCGCCGAGCAGGGCCGGGAAGGCGCCGTTGAAGTCGGACAGGGCGCGCTCGCCGCGCCAATGGTAGGGGAACGTGTCTTCGCTGCTGAACAGCGACTGCGTAACCATCACGTCCTTGCGGTCGAGCACGCCGTCCTCGAGGTGCCAGGCCAGGAGGTCCATGCCGCCGCGCGGGTGACAGGTGTTGCAGCTGACCTTGCCGACGATCGCCGGCGTCGCGAACGAATCGCGGGAGCGGTCGGCGTCGTACCAGATCTGCCGGCCGCGCTTGACGGCGGCGGGCAGCGGGTCGTGACCGAGCTTCAGGGTCGCCGCCGGCGTGAAGTTGCCGTGGATGACGATGGCGGTGATGTCGAAGCCGTAGATCTCGTTGCGGCCCCAGCCGTAGACCCAGACGACGTCGTCGGTGACGATGATGCTGCGCGGGATCGCCCCCTCCGGCAGCGGCACCGTCCGCACCAGCCGGCCGTTGCTGTCGACGATGCGCACGACGTCTCCGGTCGAGCTGGTGATGAAGCCGAGCCCGCTGAGGTCGTGGAAGCCGACGTCGATCGGAAACGAGGCCGGCTTGTCGGCGTCCTGCGGCACGTCGTCCAGCGTCATGGTGGTGACCACACCGGTGCTGGCCCGGAGCGTGATCCGGTTCTCGGCGAAGCGACCGCGGTGCTCGGGTTCGGTCTTGAACTGGTGGTTGATGGAGTCGACGCCGAGCACCCAGTAGGTCCCGTTCGGGTGCCTGTGGTGCCCGGTCAGCAGCGTGCCGGCGTTCTCGATGTAGGTCGTCACGTTGCCGGCCTCGTCGATGGCGAAGACATCCTGGTCCGGCTCGTCGCGGCGCACGACCTCGGCCTCGGCCTTGTTGCCGGTAAGCAGCCGCACCGTGGTGCCGTTGCCCGACAGATGGGCCGCGACATGGACGACGTTGTCGCCTTCTCCCGGCAGCTCCTCGATGTCGAGGAACATCGGCCGGGCCGCCGGGATGAAGTGGCGCGCGCTCTCGCGGAACGAGATCAGATCGATCTCGACGACGACGCCGCCCGATTCGACGACCTTGGGCTGGCCCGGGACCTGGGTGACCTTGTCGTAGGCGCCGCCGCAGGACACGAAGGCCAGATCGCGTTCGTGGTCGACGACGATGTCCATCGGTTCGGACGGCAGCGGCAGATAGCCCTCGATGAAGCCGGTGTTGCGGTCGTGCAGGGCGACGCCGTGGGTACCACCGCCGACGACGAGCGCGAAGCTGCCGCCACCGGGTCGATCGTAGAGGGCGAGCGCGCTCGGGTTGTTGAGGGTGCGGAAGCTCGCCGCCGGGTCAGGCGCCGACGCGTTGGTGAAGTAGACCAACGTGCTGCCGTGCGTGTTGATCGCGTAGAGGCGTCCGGCAGGCTCGTCGATGGCCATGCCCCGGATCGTCTCGACGTTGAAATTGGTCGCCGCCCGGCGGCTGTTGTCCGGAGGGACCGTGTAGGCGCTGAGCTGAGCCGCCAGCTCTGGCGCGCACAGCAACCCGAGCGAGGCGAGGAGAACGCCGCGGACGAGGCGGCCATTGGCATCGGAATGCGGGATCATCGTGCATGTCCGTGTCGCCGCCCCACCCGTGAGTTTCGCAAACCCGGCAAACGTCGTGACCGGGCACCGCGGCCGTCAGCGGCGGCCGTGATCGTGATCGGCGCGGATCACTGCGGCGGCGCCAGCGCCGGCTCGGACGGCAGCCGCGGGCCGTCGATGTCGTCGGTCAGGATCTCGTCGACATCGAGCTGCCGACACGAACAACCGACCCCGAGCAACGAGCTCAGCGACGGCGTCGTGCGGCCGTCGTCGCCGGAGATCCACTCCTTGACGTAGGTGCCGTGCTGGCACAGGACGCGCAGCTCGACCTCGTTCTCGCCGCTGCGGGTCAACGACAGCACGCGCAACGAGCGCTCGCGGTCCAGGTCGGCGCGCCGGTGCGCGACCCGCTGCGGCGTGCGCTGCACGACGACGCCGGCGAAAGCGCCCGCCGCCGCCAGCCGGTCCGCGTCGAGCTCGCCATCGAGGCTGACATCGGCGCGGTAGATCTTGTCGAAGTGCGTGTTCTTCCAGTAGACGACGCGTTCACGGGCGACGCGCACGAACGGCTCCAGCTCGATCGCGCCGTCGGCCCGCTGGACGATCTCCGCGCGCAGCTCCTCGAGATCGACGTCGGGGTTGCGGCAGCCGATCACCTCGAACACGAACGGCCGGCCGCGACCCAGCATGAGGACGTCGATGTCCTCGCGGCCGGCGCCGTGGAACTTGCCGGCCTTGGCCTGCAGGCGCGGCAGGATGCGTCGCCCGAGCAGCTCCTGCACCGACTCCTTGGTCAGCTTGCCGAAGCCGTCGCACTGTTTACAGCCGCGCCGCCGCCGCCGATCGCCCTTGCACTTGGGGCAGTAGAAGATCGTCTGCGGCAGACCGCGGACCAGCTTGCGATAGCGTGACTCGAGCCAGAGGTTGCTGCGCGGCCCGCCCGCGGGCACAGGGTTGCTGACCGGTTCCATTTCTGGCGGACCATCAAACGAGTCCGCCGCCGCCGGCGCAACCCTCAGGAGTGGGCGCCGCCGCGCGCGCCGCGGCGGCCGCGCTTCTTGCGCAAAACCGAGTTCGCCCGGTCCGTGCGCCGTTCGAGGAAGCGCCCGACCAGACCGAAGAACTCGCGCATGTCGAGCGGCGTGTGCAGGAACGAATGGACGTCGTACTTGCTCTTGTCGACGCCCATGTCCTTGACGTTGCGCGACGCGGTCATGACGAACAGCTCGACCTGGTGGTCGGCCTGCCGCAGGCTGTGCAGCAGCTTGACGGTGTCCTTCTGGCGCGGATCGACACCGAGGAAGACGCAATCGAAGTTGCGGCCGCGCATCTGGTTGATGCCCGCATGACCGACACCGACGGTCACCTCGAACTCGGGGAACTGTTGGAGACCGACCTTGACCTGATCACGAATCAAGGGGTCCTTCTCGACGAGCAGCACTTCCATGTTGGCCTCGGCATCCTGTATCGACCGCCGCCGCCCCGACCTGCACCTCGGCTGCCGGCCGTCCCCCGGATCCCGATGGCAGCGAGACTTGACTGGGTCGACAGGTCCGGCTGTCGTGGCGTCGTGAACTTCCTCGCCGGAGTCGACGAGGCCGGCCTCGGCCCCATCCTCGGCCCCCTGGTCGTGGCCGGCGTGGCCATGACGGGGCCCGAGGGCACCGATCCGTGGCGCACCTTGCGCTCGCACGTCAGCAAGACCAAGCACCAGAAGGGCAAGGTCCGGGTCGCCGACAGCAAGAAGGTCAACCAGGGGCCGCACGGCCTGCTGCGGCTCGAGGAGACCGCGCTGGTGTTCTGGGGGGCCGCCCACGAGAAGCTCCCCGGCACCCTCGCCGAATGGCTGCAGGCGCTCGGCACCGACCTCGACCGTCTCGCCCGCTGCCCCTGGTACTCCGACCTCGATCTGCCGCTGCCCCACATCGCCGATGCGGGCAGCATCGAACTCCGCGCCGAACTCGTGCAACGCACCCTGCGGCGGGCCGAGATCGAGCTGATCGACCTCACCGTGCGTCCGGTCGACGTCGAGGAATGGAACGGGCTGATCGCCGATACCGACAACAAGAGCCGGGCCCACTTCCACGCCTACTCCGAAGTGATCGGCCGCATCCTCGGTCACGTCCACACCGGCGCCGACGACCACCACAACCGCCACCTCATCGCCGACCGCTGCGGTGGTCGCATGCACTACCACCACGACCTGCGCCGCCTCTGCCCCGATGCCCGCATCGAGATCCTGCGCGAAGAGCCCGCCATCTCGTCCTATCGACTGCATCGCAGCAGCGGCGCCATCACCGTCACCTTCGCCGAGCGCGGCGAAGACCGCGCCTTCCCGACCGCCCTCGCCAGCTGCCTCGCCAAGTACGTGCGCGAACTGATGCTCGAGGTCCTCAACCGCTGGTTCTGCGACCGCGTCCCCGGCCTCAGGCCGACCGCCGGCTACTACACCGACGGCCACCGCTTCCTCGGTGACATCGAGCCCCAGCTCTCGGCCCTGGCGCTGCCCCGCGAACGCCTCATCCGCATCCGCTGAGGCCGGATTGCCGGAGTACCGAACCCGCTTCGTTTCTCCAGCCCTACTCGGGCGTGCCTTCGTCGCGGATCTCCATCTCGCGTTGCAGGAACGCGCGCGCGGTGCG
>JAGQRA010000044.1 GCA_020425885.1 Planctomycetota bacterium
ACGGACCCAGCACCTCCAAGCATGCTGGAGACGACGATCACGCTTCGGCGCGACAAGAGCCTCTGGCGGCAGAAGCCCGTCGCCCGGTTCTTCTCGGACTGGCCAGACTGGCTGCGCGAGCCCCTGCACAACGTGTGGCCGGAGACCGCTCCGATCACCGTGCAGGATCTGGTCTACGGATACGAATGGCCGGGGGGCACGCGGGTGCCCGGAATGAACGAAGCCATCCAGATCCCGGGGCTGACCAATGCCTGGACGATGCCGATCCGCACCCGCATCGACATGCTGTCCACCGGCATCCGGACCCCAGTGGGCATCAAGGTCATGGGGCCCGACCTGTCGACGCTTGCCCACCTCGCGGAGCAGATCGCGCAGACGGTCAAGACGGCGCCGGGAACGGGTGCGTACACAACCAGTGCGTTCCCCGAGAAGTCGGTCGGCGGCAGCTACCTCGACGTGCGCGTCGACCGCGACGAGATCGCAAGGCTCGGGCTCCTGGTCGGGGACGTGCAAGACGTGATCATGAGCGCGCTCGGCGGAATGAACGTCAGCTCGACGGTCGAGGGGCTCGAACGCTATCCGGTCAACGTCCGCTACCCGCACGAACTGCGCGACAACCTGCCGGCGTTGCGGCAGACGCTCGTTCCGACACCGGCTGGTGCACAGGTGCCCCTGCGCCAATTGGCGACGTTCGAGGTGCACAAGGGCCCGCCGATGGTGAAGAGCGAGAACGCCCGGCTCACGAGCTGGGTGTACGTGGACATCACGGGCATAGATGTTGGGACCTACGTGAAGAACGCGCAGGCGGCGGTCGCTCGCGACGTTGTCCTGCCGGCAGGCTACACCGTCGTCTGGTCCGGCCAGTTCGAGTACATGCAGGAGGCGAACCGACGCCTCAGCCTCGTCATCCCGATCGCGGCGGTGCTGATAATTCTACTGCTCTACATGGCGACGCATTCGTGGCTGCGCGTCGGCATCGTGCTGCTCGCCGTTCCGTTCAGCCTGGTCGGTGCGGTCTGGCTACTCTGGTTCCTCGACTACAACCTGTCGCTTGCCGTCTGGGTCGGAATCATCGCGCTCGCTGGTCTGGACGCGGAGACCGGCCTCGTGATGCTTCTGTACCTCGACAACAGCTTCGAGCGATTCCGGGCCGAAGGTCGCATGCGGAATGCCAACGACCTCTGGTTCGCAATCCATGACGGTGCCGTGAAACGCATCCGCCCCAAGACGATGACCGTGATGACGACGTTCATCGGCCTGGTGCCGCTCTTGTGGGCGAGTGGTGCCGGAGCCGACACCATGCGGCGACTTGCGGCGCCGATGATCGGGGGGCTGGCGACGAGCTTCGTGATGGAGCTCCTGATCTATCCCGTGATCTTCTTCCAGGCCAAACGCATCGCGATGGCCGGGGAGTGGCGATCCGCCGCACTGCCGACGGCCGTGCCGGAGTCCAACGGAGGATTGTCGTGAGGTGTGCGTTCCGTTCCTGCCAAGGAGTCGTGCCATGAGTCAGCTGTTTCCAGCGATGTTCACGCTGCCGAACCTCCACCCGCTGTTCGTGCACTTCCCGATCGCCTTCTGGCTTCTGGCCTTGGTGCTCGCCTGCGTTGGCGTGTGGCGTGCACAGTCGAGTTCCTTCCGATTCGCCGGCTGGTTGCTGCATGCCGGCACGATGAGTGGTGCCGTTGCGGTCGTCTCGGGCTACCTGGCCGCAGCGCCGATGGATCACGAAGCACCTGGCCACGAGATCGTGCACGTGCATCGCAACCTCATGCTTGCCGCCGCGGCTGCGTCGTTGGTCGCTTCCGTCGCGTGGCTTGTCCTGCGGAAGAACGCGTGCGTCCGGAACAGGCTCATGCAGCTCGGGTGTGTCGGTGCGGTGGTAGCGCTCGCGTCTCTCGGCGCGGACCGCGGCGCGTTGCTCGTCTACCGTCATGGTGTCGGCGTCAGCGCGGAGCCGAGCGATTCCGCAGCGGAGCATGGCCACGACGGCTCCCACGAGCATGAGCACCGGTGATGCCAATGGTCAGCCTGCATTCCTCTCGTTCCCTATCCCGAGCTCTCTTCCAGCGGCGGCACGTTGCCGCGCCGGGCAGAGCACCTACGTTCGCAAGTGAGGTTCCGAAGATGACTGCTACGCGTCTCTCCGTGATGACTGCTGTGTTGGCCGGGCTGCTGAGCACCGGCTCCGTGCTCGCCCAGCATGAAGGCCACGAAGGCCACGCCGGGCACGATCAGGCCCCGGCGGCAAAGACGCCTGCTCGGGTCGGCGATGCCTACCCGTTCGCGACATGCCCGATCTCCGGCAAGCAGCTGGGGACGATGGGCGACCCGGTGGTCAAGGTCTATGACGGCCGTGAAGTCCGCTACTGCTGCGGCGGCTGCCCGAAGAAGTTCGAGAAAGACCTCCAGCAGAGCCTCGCCAAGCTCGACGCGAAGATCGCCGCCGACCAGGGGCCGATCTACCCTCTGAAGACGTCG
>JAGQRA010000045.1 GCA_020425885.1 Planctomycetota bacterium
CACCAGCGTGCCGCCCTTGACCACGAACTGATCGAGCACGTACTTCTCGCGGTCGGTGAGCCCGTTCGGGCGATAGAGGAACAGCGTCTGCAGGTCGTCGGCGAGCAGCGGCGCGTCCTCGTTCTTGACGTTCTGGAACTCGTAGCGCTTGGCGATGCTCTCGTGCGTCCGCAGCACGTTCCAGCCGATGCCCTGCTGCTGGCCCGGCGCCTGCACCGGCCACTCCATGTAGCCGAACTTGTACTTGCTCTCGGTCACGACCTCCTTGATCGCCGGCGTGATCATCGCCTCGGCGACGAACGACGACTGCGCCAGCGCCTGCGGCAGCACCTTCTGCTTGCTGCCGCCGTAGATCAACCGCAGCCCGAGCCAGTGGCGGTCGAGCGAGACCGACGTCGTCGTGCCGGCGCGCAGATCGAGCGGCTGGACGCCGACGCGCTTGCAGCGGTCGGCGATGGCCTTGTCGCTGTTGGGGTCGAAACGCTGCACGACGACCTTGCCGCGACCGAGCTGGACCAGCTCGTCGAGGAAGTTGTCGAGCACCGAGCGCACCTCGCGATGGGTGACGGGCAGCTTCTCCTTCGGGCTGAAGTAGGCCTCGATCAGCAGCTGCTTGTCGAGCCTGGCGACCAGGTTCCTGGTCGAATCGGTCAGCGACCAGAGCTGGTCCGAGGTCAGGTCCCAGCGCTTGCGATGCCGCGACGCGAGGTAGACGATCTGGCCGAGCACGAGCAGCAGCAGCAGCACATGGACGAACACCGCCGGGACGCCACCGGCCTGGTTGCGCAGCGGGCGCCGGAGGAAGGCGACGGGGATACGTGGCGAGCGAATGGTCATGGCGATCATCCGTTCTGACGACGACGGTTGAGCATCATCGCGTTGGCGTAGAGGAAGAAGCCGCAGAAGCAGGCGAAGTAGACGATGTCACGCGTGTCGATGACGCCGCGCGTGATGCTCTGGAAATACATGTACGGGCTGACGCCGGTCACGACGTCCACCATCCAGGCCGGCATCCAGCCGGTGATCGCATCGACGAGGACCGGATTGCCGACGAAGAACAACGCCAACAGCGAGCAGAGCGAGAGCAACATGGCGACGATCTGATCCTGCGTGGCGCTGGACCAGAACATGCCGACCGCGACGAAGCTGCTGGCGAACAGCAGGCTGGCGCAGTAGGCACCGATCACCGGCGGCCAATCGAGCCGGCCATAAGCGCCGAGCGTCAGCGGCAGCCCGACCGACATGACCAGCACGAAGCCGAGGAACAGCACCGCGGCGCCGAACTTGCCGATGACGAGGTGCGAGACCCGCACCGGAAACGTCATCAGCAGCTGGATCGTGCCGAGCTTCTGCTCTTCGGCCCAGAGCCGCATCGTCAACCCCGGCAGGAACAGCACGAAGACGAAGGGCAGGATGGTGAAGAACGCCTGCATGTCGGCGCTGGCGCCCTGGACCAGCATGTTGCTGGTGGCGAAGAACAGCAGCAGCGCGAGCAGCAGGGCGCCGAAGACGTAGGCGATCGGCGACAGGAAGTAGCTCTTCAGCTCGCGGCGGAAGATCACGATGGTCTCAGACATGAGCGACCTCCTTCTCGGTCGACAACGTGACGGCGCGGAACACGTCCTCGAGCGTCGCGCGTTCGCGCACCAGCTCGAGCAGGTCCCAGCCGTTCTGCAGGACGAGTCGGGCGAAGGCCTGCTCGACCGGCGCCTCGTCGGTGCCGCCGTCGAAGCGATAGTCGACGGCATCACCGGTGCGACCGGTGACCGCGATGGCGCAGCCGGGCAAGGCCTCGGCGAACCTGGCCAGCACGACCTCCTCGGGGCCGCGCACGCGGGCGCGGACCTTGCCGGCGGGACGGCTGGCACAGAGTTCCTGCTGGGTGCCGTCGGCGACGATCTCACCCTGATTGACGATGATGACGCGCGAGCACGACTTCTCGACTTCCTGCAGGTAGTGCGTGCTGAGCACGACCGTGTGCTCCTGACCGAGGCGCTCGATCAGCTTGCGCACCTCGACGATCTGGTTGGGATCGAGGCCCGAGGTCGG
>JAGQRA010000398.1 GCA_020425885.1 Planctomycetota bacterium
CACGGTCGTTCGCGTCCGGTCCGAGATCCGCTCCGCGGCCGAGGCCGGGGAACGCCAGATCGCCGTCGAGGTCGAGGACACGATCTTCGCCTTCCGCAGCGACGCCGATGGCGATCATGGCAGCGGCGGTGGCGTCCGCAGCGGCGGCTGCCCGGCGCCGGTGCCGACCTTCGCCATCGACACGCCGCGTTCGCCCGACTGCCCGTCACGGGCGGTGTTCCGCTGCCCGCCGTGCAACTACGAGATCGGCGGCGTAGCGGGCTGGCTGTGCGTGCCGATGGGGCGCGATCATGCCCAGGCGCTCGAGGCGTCGAGCTTCTTCCTGCTCGGCACCGACCTCGCCTGCGATGTCTCGGTGCGCATCGACCCGACCCCGCTCGGCGAAGAATGCAAGCCCGCCACCGTCAACGCCGAGGAGCTCGCTTTCGCGATGCGTCAGTTCGAGCCCGAGGCCCGCACCGGGATCGCCGCCCACTGGCTGCCGTCGTCGGTGGCGGAGCACCCGCCGCAGGGCCTCGACGGCGCCCGCATCCGGATCGACCTGCCGGCGACCGACTCGGCCCCCGACGGCAACGTCGCGCTGTTCCACATCCTGCAGTTCGGCACCCTGCAGCACCTGCTGCTCGTGCGCGGCAGCAAGGCGGCGCTGCAGGACCACCGCGCGCAACTCGACGCGCTGCTCGACAGCTTCCGGCTGTTGCAGACCGATCTCGACCGTTCGACCGCCGCCGCCGCCCCGTTGCGTCATCACCTCGGCGGCGCGCTGGACGGCACGAGCTACGAGAACATCACCTACGACGTCCGCATGACCGGCCCCGAGGACTGGCAGCCGCAGCAACGTTGTGGCGGCGCCGCCTTCCGCATCAAGTGGACCAGCCCGGCGGGCGGCTTCCTCTGGCTCAACGGCTACAGCGTGCCGCCGGGGATGGTGTCATGGTGCAGGGACACGGCGGACCGCTGGCTCCACCAGCTCTGCGACGCCGCCGGGCTCGCGCTGCCGTGCCAGCTCGCCGATTGGGGCGAGTCCACGTCCTGCGAAGCGCTGGCCCGCACGATCGAATGTCGCGCCGAGCGCGAGCTGCCCGGCGCGAGATCGAAGCGACTGCTGCACGTCGCCTTTCGCGACGACATCCTCGTCATCGCCGACGGCTCGGGAACGACCGACGGGGAGTGGACCGCGATCGAACATGCGATCGCGACGCTGCGGCTGTAACGCCTTCTCCGGCTACGACCGCAGCCGCTGCAGCCAGGCCTCGACGAGCGTGGCCGCAGCGGGCAGCGCATGGCGGAAGAACAGCGACGGCTCGATCAGCTCGAGTTCGGTCAGCACGCACGAACCGTCGTCCTGCCACAGCCAGTCGGTGCGCCCGTAGAGCAGCGAGGCGTCGAGCAACCGTTCGGCCGTCGCCATCGCATGCAAGGCCGCGGCGCGTTCGTTCGCGGTCGGCAGGTACGGCTCGTCATGGGCGCCGAAGTCATCCTGCACCCGATAGTCACCGGCCGCCGGCACCTTGCGCACGCAGTGGGTGATGTCGCCGCCGACGAAGATCGCCGACCACTCGCCCCGCGCCGTGACCGCGGACAGGAACGGCTGCAGCATCAGGTCCTCGTGCGGCAGCAGACGATCGAGATGCGCCGCTGCCCGCCGCAGCCCGTCCGCATCGAGCGCGAACCGCAACGTCTCGCGGGCCGTGGCGCCGACGCACGGTTTGAGGAAGCCCTCGTTGCAGCCGAGCGTGGCGACCAGTGCACCGAGCTCGACCTCGGTGCCGCGATCGAGCCAGAGCGTCGGCGCCAGCGCCACACCCTCGCGCTCGAGCTCGCGCAGATAGTGCTTGTGGGTGTTCCAGGTGACGATCGCCGCCGGGTTGAACAGGCGACTTCGCCGCCCGACCTCGGCCAGCCAGCGCCGGAAGGCCGGCAGCTTGTGCTGGTAGTCCCAGGTCGTGCGGATCAGGACCGAGTCGTAGCGCGACCAATCGACTCCGGGCGCGTCCCAGACCGGCCGCTC
>JAGQRA010000399.1 GCA_020425885.1 Planctomycetota bacterium
GCCCGACGGTCGCCTGCTTGCCACCGGCGGTGCCGGCCGAACGACGGTGGCGTTGTGGGATGTCGAGACCGGCGAACGCCGCGCCGTGCGATTCCCGGCGTGGGATGGGGCACTGTCCGACATCGCCTTCTGCGCCGACGGCCGGCGTCTGGTGATCGCCGGCGACGAGGGCATCGGGGTCCGGGTGCTCGATGCGATCGAGGGCACCGAGATCGCCCGTCTGTCGACCTTGGCACACGAGGCGGTCGCGCTCGGCGCTGGGGATCAGCTGCTCGCCGCCGGTGGCCTGCATGGCGTGCGCGTCTGGCGCATGAGCGACTACACCGCGGTGCACGCGCCGCTGCCACACGCGGTGCACGCCCTCGCCTTCGAACCGTCGGGCGATCGCCTGCTCACCGGCGGCGTGGATGGAACGGTTCGGGTGTACGGGGACGGCGCCGAGGTCATGCGTCTGGGCTCGATCGGGACGGCGATTCGCGCCCTCGAGTTCAGCGCCGATGGCACGATGATGGCGACCGGTGATGACCTCGGTCAGATCCGGATCTGGCCGGCGGTCGCGGTCGCCGATGTCGCCGACCGACTCACGCAGCTGCAGGCCGAGACGGCCGCGACCCATGCCCCGACGGCGGCCGTCGGGAGGTGAATGCACGGTCGAGGTCCTGAGCGCGGTTTGCCCGCGCAGCGGGCGAGCGTGCTCAGAACCCGACCCGCAGCAACAGGCCGTTCGAGATCACGAGCCCCAGCGGATTGGCGCCGGGCAACAACGCGTAGAGCTGCGAGGCGATCGCCACTCCCATCAGGCTCGGGGCGAACGGGATCGACTGATTGTAGTGCACGACGCCGGCGGTCGGCACGAGCAGGATCGTGACCGCCGGGTTGCCGAGGTGCGAGAAGCACCCGGGCATGCCGACGCCGGCGAGGCTGCTGCCGGGTTCGACCTGGACGAAGCTCTGCTGCAGGAAGCCGATTCCCGAGCCGGCGGGGAAGTTCGTCGACTCGAGCCTCGCGACCGAGCCGATGACGGGCAGCGTCGAAGCGATCAGGCCGACGGCGAACTGATCCGTGACCCTGGACGTGAACGGCATCGCCGCCGAAAGGTCCATGCTGCCGCCGTCCGGATGCAGGCCGGGTGGGCAATAGCCGACGAGGAACGGGTTGCCGCCGGTGCTCATCGACTGCCAGACGTAGGTGACGGTGCCGGTTGTGAGGTCGAACTGCAGCTGCCAGGTGTTCCTGATCTGCGTGCCGAAGTCGAAGACGCCGTCCCAGGTGATGTAGATGACGTTGCCCGTCGCCTCCCAACGCACCGCGCCGCCGCCGGGTGCCAGCGGATGGAAGTCGTGCCACGTGCCCCAGCGCGCGGCCGCGCTGTCAACCCACTCGCCGCCGGTCGGGCTGTGGTCGATGCCGTTGCCCGGGCCGGCCGACACGAAGCCGTTGGAGCAGATCGTCAGGCTGGTCGTCGAGCCGCCCGGATAGGAGAAGGTGCCGCCGATGGGTAGCGTCATCTCGGTGTCGTCGGTCAGCGACAGGGTCGGGACCGTGTGCACGGGCGCGCGGTAGGTGCCACCCGGCGCCACCGAGTAGCCGCTGCCGTTCGGCACCAGGCGCATCGAGCGGAACGCGAGGTCGAACGACGACGCCGGCGTGAGTTCGTAGAACGCCTTCGACAGGTTGTAGCAGCCGGTCCCGTACGGGGTGGCCGTCGCGAAGCTGCCCGGCGTGCCGCTGACGTTGAGTCTGAAGGTGCCGCTGGCATTGCCGTAGCCGCCGACCCGGATGTAGTACCAGCCCGGAACCGTGCTGACGACGAGATGCGATTGCAGACTGCACCAGTCGTCGTTGCAGCCGATCGCGGGCCCGACGCACGAGCCGCGGCGGATCTCGATCATCGTGTCCCAGGTCGCCAGGTTGCAGGTCTCCACCATCAGCGAACCGCCGCCGGAAAGGTACTTGAACCAGACGTCCTTCGAACCGGCCGCCGAGCAGGAGAATCCGGCCGAGGAGTTCAGCGCCAGGTCGTTGTTGAAGTAGGCGCTGACGCCGTTCGCGACCGTGAAGGCATCGGCGCACTCGTCGTTGAGCGGCGGCGCGCCGAGCGGGTAGGGGTAGTTCTTCTGCGCGCAGGCCCAGGCCAGCTCCGTGGCGTGCGGCGTGGCGTTGGCGAGGTTGCCGTCGTTGTCGTCGGCGACGAACACCTGCAGCAGCGCGCCGAGCTGATCGGTGGCATCGGCGACGATCGAGCCGAGGACGATGCGGTTGCTGACCGTGATGGCGTTGCTGCGGCCCGCGGGCAGGGTGGCGAGGCGCTCGCGCAGCTGCCAGGCGAAACCCATCCAGACCTCGCCGGCGGCATGGACCTCGGTCGACGGCGGGTAGAGCCGACCGTTGTTGCCGGTGCGGATGAAGCTGCCGCCGGTGAAGAAGTGCTCGCCGACGATCGGATCGTCGACCAGATACATGGCGACGATGTCGCCCCAGCCCTCCGAGAGTCCGTCGCCGGCGTTGTTGCTGATGCCGCCGTAGCGGTCATCGAGGCCGTGTCCCCATTCGTGGGCGATCACGGTCGAGAACGCGGTGTTGTTGCAGGAGCCGCCGGAGCGATAGAAGTTGATCGAGTTGCCGGTGTAGAACGCGTTGCACGTGTTCGAGATGTTCACCGTCGGGTGGATGCCGTCGGCGGTGTCGAGCTGCGACGTGTTGCCGAGCACCGAGCGGCAGAACTCGTTCACCCGGTCGACCCAGTGGTAGGTCGCGGTGTGCGCGGCCTCGAACTCCGTCGGCGCCAGCATCTGGATGTCGCCGTTGTCGCCGGCGCTGATCGTCCGCGTGACCGCCGGTGAGTTCGAGCCGCTGATCGCGGCGTTGTGGACACCGTCGAGCGTGAACGTCGCGCTGACGGACGGCAGGGTGCCGAGATCGATGGAGAAGTTGCCGTTGGCGTCGGAGTACGAGCTGGCGAAGCCGATGACGATGCGGGCGCGCGGGACGGGGACGTTCACCAGCGGTGCGTCCGCCGCCAGCCCGACGCGCGTCATCGCCATCACCCTGCCGGTCGCGATGCCGGGCAACGGCGCGCCGTCACCGCGGCGGGTCCTGGCATCACCGTTCGCGGCTGCCTCGCGACCATCGTGCTTGTCGCTGGTGTAGTGCAGCACCGCACCCGTGGCGGCGTCGACGTAGTAGCGGCCGATCGGTCCGTTGCCGTCCTGATCGACGTTGCTGACCGGGATCTCCCAGGCCAGGTGCACCGGCGCGAGCGCCGGCGCCAGCACGTCGCCCCAGATGACGAGGCGGCTCGGGCGGATGGCGCCGGGCTGTTCGCGTTCGCCGACGCCGCTTCCGACCTGTTGCCAGGCGATCGCCCGGGCGGCGAGCTCGTCGAGGCGCGGAACGGTGACGAAGCCGGTCGGGATCTGCCACGCCACGCTGCCGAACATCGGGATGCGGCCGACCGCGTGGACGCGGACGTCGGCTCGGCCGTCGATCACGGGCAGGCCGTCGTAGTACTGGTCGTAGACGAAGGCCCAGGTCTCGCCCATGCGGGCGCCGACGACCTCGCGGAACTCGCAGTTGCCGAGGCCGAGCAGGTCGGCGCGTTCGTGCAGCAGGAGGTTCGCCTGGCGGCGCGCCTCGTCGATGGTGTCGCCGCGCCAGTCGGCGATCGGCAGACCGCTGCCGTAGATCTCGCGCGGTGTGCCGGTCGCCGGCGTCCACCGACTCCACCAGGTGGCGTCTGGCCGCTCGGCGAGGAACCGCCGCCAGGCGTCGCCCAACGGCGTTCCGGCGTCCGGTGCGGACATCAACATCACCGCCGGCGCGGCCGACTTGACGGGGTCGTCGCCGCGGCCCTGGGCGGGCAGATCCGGCAGGCAGGCGATCAGGAGGGAGAGAATGACGGGCGGGGAGCGTCTCATGGTGGCCTGCAGAACGAGATGCGCGTACCGCCGTGACGCGACCCGACGCGAAACCCCCGATCCCCAGGCGCGAGACCGGTGGGCATAATGCCGGCATGCCTCGTGCCCCCTCACCGTCAGGCGAACCCGCGTTGCCGCCTGACCTCGTCGACCTCGTCGTCGCCCGGGTGCTGACCGTCGCCGGGGACGAGCGCGCATCGGCGCTCGAGCTGCTCGCCGCGGCCCACCCCGAGCACGCCGCCGCGCTGCGCGCGATGGTCGCGGAGGTGGGGCGGACCGAGCGCCTGCTCGACGACGGCTTCGCCGCGGAGCCGGCCCCGCCGCAGGCGATCGGAGGCTACCGCATCGAACACGAGCTCGGCCGCGGTCCTTGGCATCGGTGCCCTGTGGTCGGCAGAGACCACGGGTGAGGGGATTGGGCCCTGTGGCGATGACAA
>JAGQRA010000400.1 GCA_020425885.1 Planctomycetota bacterium
AGGCGGATGCTCCCGATCCGTTCCCGATCGACGCCCTACCGAGGGCGTGCCGCGCCATTGTTGAGCATGGCGCCGCAGCCCAGGGAGTCGACGTCGGGCTCTGGGCCGTTCCGCTCCTGCCCGTCTTGGCGGGATGCATCGGCAACGCCCGCACCGTTCGGGTCAAGCCCGGTTGGCACGAGCCTGCCGTTGTCTGGGCCGCAACCATCGCGCCGTCGGGAGCTGGCAAGAGCCCACCGCTGCGCGAACTGCTTCGACCTGTCCGTGATCGCGACCGCGAGCTGCATGAGCGCACGCTGGCTCTGCAGGCCGTGTACGAAGCGGATCTGTCAGCCTGGAGGGCCGACCGCAAGGCGATGCCGAAACCGGAGCCGCCGCCGCTGCTGTCGGTGGTGATCGACGACATCACGATCGAGGCCATCGCCGTCCGACTGCAGGACAATCCGCGCGGGCTCCTGATGGGGATCGACGAACTCGCGGGGTTCCTTCGGGCGTTCGATCGTTACCGCGGCGGCGGCGGTGGTGACGAACAGAGGTGGCTGTCGATCCACGGCGCCGATCCCATCAAGGTGGACCGCAAGACCACGACCGCGAGTCGGATCTACGTCCCCCGCGCCGCCGTCAGTATCTGCAGCACGATCCAGCCGGGCATCGCCGCCCGCTACCTGTCGGCCGAGCACCGCGAGTCCGGCTTGGTCGCCCGCCTGCTCGTGGCTGCGCCACCTGTCACGGCCGCGAGGTGGACCGAGAACACCATCCCTACGACGACCGCCGCCGAGTGGGGTCGCGTCTGCCGCAGCCTGCTCGACATCACCCACGACGAAGACGAGCCACGCGCGCTACCGCTCGACGACGAGGCCCGGCGGCTCTTTGTCGCCTTCCACGACCAGAACGGCTCTGCGAGCCTCGCAGCCGCTCAGAAGGGCGACGGCGACCTGGCCGCCGCCTTGTCGAAGCTGCGTGGCTACGCGCCGCGTCTGGCCCTCGTGCTGGCCCTGGCGCGGGCAGCCGAGTCCGGCACCGCCGAGCTGCTGCAGGTGATCGACGGCGAGTCGATGCGCGGCGCGATCGATCTGGTGCACTACTTCGAGTCCGAGTGCCGGCGTCTGTACGCCCGGATGGCGGCGACGACGCCGAGCAGCCGGAAGGCGAAGGTGCTTGCTCGGTTCCGGCAAGGCGGCGCCGATGGCGCGAGCCGGACGGACATTCGCGACTGCCTTGGTCGGAACGCCAGGGGCGAGGAGATCAGTGCAATCGTCGATGCCCTCGTCGATGAAGCCCTCATCGAGCCCATGGAACGCGCCGCCGGCGGCGTCGGCCGCCCAGCTGCCAGGTGGAGGGTGATCCAGTGAAACGCGGAAACGACCGAACGACAAAACGACCAAAGCCCTTCCCTTCGGTCGTTCGGTCGTTCGGTCGTGTCGACGTTGCGGGACACCCGGCCATCGCGGGGGCGATCCTCGACCTGGAGCGCATCGAAGGAACGAAGCGGTGCGAAGCGCCGGACTTGCGACACGAGCCCAGCCTGATGCCAACAGTATCTGTCAACTTCGCCGGCGCGGAGCCGGTCAGTGCCGCCGGCGGAAGCCGGCTCTCTCCCCCGGCCGGCCCCGCGCGCCGGTCGGGTCTTTCCCAACCACCGAGGAACCACCAATGATCAAGATGACCCTACCACCGAGCCGAATGGCACGCGCCGCGCGCCTGGCCGTCGTCCCAGTCCCAAAGACCCCAAGGTCGAATCCGCTCCATGCCGCGGCTGCGAGCCTCCGGAATCAGCTCGACAGCCTCGCCAGCAACACCCTGGCAACGCCACTCGAACGCCAGCGGATGGCCAAGGTCTTGCTCGACGCCCACCGCAAGCGGCTGGGTGACATCGCGGCGAAGGCCCAGCGCGATTACGACGATCTCATCGAGACGTGCAGCCGCCTCACCGCCAAGGTTGTGCAGGTCGAAGAGAACCTCACTCCTCTCGCTCTGCGGCGACTTGAGGCCGTCGCCCGCTCGATCGCGAAGTTGGCCCCCCCGGAGATGGCGCGCGACTTCGCCTCGGCAGTCGATCGGCGCGATGTTTCGCGGCTGCTTGCCTACTCGCTCCTGGAGCCACAGGCGAACGGATGGCGCGACGCGCTTGCCGTCATCGTTGGTCCCGATGAATGGGTGTTCGCGGTTACTCAAGGCCCGGAGATCACGAGTGTTCTTGCTGCAGTGCGAGGGCATCAAGAGGGCTTCGAACAGCTGGTGGTGAGCGAGAGCCCGGCCGACCAACCGGACCCCTTCTCACCCTCTGAGATGATCGAGATCGGCAACATGGGACCAGCCGCCATCGGGGGGCGAGTCACCCTGCCACCGAACATCCCGACTCACCTGACCGAAAGGATCACGGAGAAGGCGCTCTCCGGGCCGCGGTCATCGCCGAACGCTGAGGCGGTGTGGGCAAGCCGACTCGGCGTCTCGCACGTCGCTGCTGAAGTTGAACCGGTGCCGGCCGAAGTCACGGCCGACGACGGAGGCAACGCAGCATGAGCACCGACGACCGAGGCCCACCTTCAACCAATGGAAATGGTGACTTTCGCGACCACCGCGGCCGGTTCCTAGCCGGCCACCCGCACTCACGGGGGCGTCGGTCGCGACCATCGGCTTGGTGCATCGCCGAGCAGAAGGCCGAGGAGGCCGGCGTCGACCTCGAGGAGGCGTTGTGGCAGGTGATCTTGAGCATGATCCAGAAGGCCCAGGCCGGCGACGTCGCGGCCGCCAAGCTGGTCCTGGACGCGTTGACCATCGGCCTGGCCGAGGAGCTCGACGCACGGCTTCGGCTGCTGGAGGCTCAGCGATGACGCGCCGCTGGCAATCGATGCTGCGGCGCCTCGACGCGCTCGTCGGCGATGTCGACCCGGCGACGCTGCGTCGAACACTAGTCGAGATCGCACGCGACGAGGTGCCGACATCCGACGATCTGCGCACCGTCGAGCTGGCGTTCTCGATCTCCGAGTTCATTACCGCAGCCAGGCTCTCAGACACCGCCGAGGGCGAGGAATGACGCGGTTGATGGACGAACCAAGGCCGCGACGACGATCAATCTGAGGCTAGGACTACTTGAGGGCGTTCGGATCGGGCCAACCAGGAACACCGACAACAAAGCCGGTAGG
>JAGQRA010000046.1 GCA_020425885.1 Planctomycetota bacterium
TCGGTCGATCCCGGCGCGCCAAGAAAGGCGACCGCGATGTCCCTTCGCCACTCCGCCCGCGTCAAGACGGCGAACGAGGACCGAAATGACGACTCCACCTGACACCGCCCACCGATGCGACGCGTTCGCGCTCCCCAGCTCCCTCGGCCCGGCTCCGGCCCGGGGTGCCGTGGCCCGCTGGGCTCTGCCCTCGGCCGCCGCGTTGGCGCTGCTGGGCTGGATCGGCCTGGCCGTGCCGGCGAGAGCCGTGACGATCGCGAAGAACGAACTCGCGGCGATCGCCCAGCTGAAGAACATCAGCTCCGCGCAGGCCCAATGCCAGGCAGCCGGCGTGATCGACGTCAACAACAACGGCGCCGGTGAATACGGGTTCTTCGGCGAACTCTCGGGCGCGGTCGCCGTCCGCGGCGGCAGCGACAGGATCTCGCCGCAGGTCCTGAGCAACGCCTTCGCGAAGGTCGTCGACGGCCGGATCCACAGAGGTGGCTACGTGTTCCAGATCTACCTTCCGGACCATCGATCGCTCGGCGTCGGTGAGGACGCGACGGGTGGCGATCCCGACAATGGCCAGGGTGTGTCACCGTCCCTCGCCGAAGTGAGCTGGGCGTGCTACGCGTGGCCGGAAACCCACGGCGGCACCGGCCAGCGAGCGTTCTTCATCGACCAGGCGGGCGACATCCTCGCGAGCGAGAACACGGCGCGACGGTACAGCGGTGCAGCATGCAAGCCCGGATTCGACGCCGCGCTCGGCGATCCTTTGCCTGACCGGCCAGAGGCCGTGCGCGGCGCGGATGGGGAGGTGTGGACGAAGCTCGGCCCGCCGTAGCCACGGGGGCCGTTGCGGTCGCGTTCCCCGCCTCACCGCCGCGTGCGGGTCAGGCGGATGATCTGGCGCGGCCGCGATCGAGCTCATCGTGCGCGACCGGCCGGTGCGGCTCCGGGTCGCGTCAACCCTTGCGCGGATGGGCGAGGATGACCCTGTTCATGCGGGTGATGCGATCGGACACCTCCGACCAGCGCACGTGAAAGCCGGCGGCTTCGAGTCGATAGGTCCGGTCGACATCGACGGCGACGGTGCCGAGCGCCTTCTTCAGCGCCGGCGGAATCGGCGAGATGCCGAGCGGGTGGCAGCACGGCATCACGGCCACCGGCGTCCGGTTGGCGACCGCCAGCTCGAGCACGCGATCGGTCTTCTTGCCGCAGGCGTGGATCGCGACCAGCCCGGCCTCGGGCGGAATCAGCGTCGGCGCCTTGCGCAGTCGGGCCCTCGTGAACTCGACGCGGCCGGCGGTCCAGGGAGCGACCGCCGCGGCCGCGGCCAGGATGCGATCGAAGCTGTCCGGACGGTTCTGGTCGAGCACGATGGCGCGCTCGACGCCGCGTTCGAACATGGCGAACAGCACGGCGACGAGGCCGTGGCCACCGCACAGATCGGCGACGACGCGGGCGCGCGCGTGTTTGCGCGCCAGCGCGAAGAACTCGAACGCCTCGATGACCTCACGGAAGGCCGTGGCCCGATGTTCGCACAGGGCGCGGGCGAAGCGATCGATCGGGCCGTCGCCGGGGAAGGCGAGCGCGTCCTTCGGCACGAGTCGGGACCGTCGATCGATGCCGTGCGCATTCGTCGGATCGTTGAACTGTCGCAGCAGGCGGAACTGGCCCATGCCGCGAGCATGACCTGGCGATTGCCATCTGCAACGATGCGCCGGCGCCGGCAGCGGCTGACGAACCGTGGCATCGCTGTTACCCTATCCGGCTCGCCGGCTACTGGGCGACGGTCGCCGCCCACCCACAGCCGAGGAGTCACATGTACGCCTGCCATCGACCGATCACTGTCTTCGCCCTCTTCCTGATGGCCTCTTGCCTGCCGGCGCAGCAGCTCGTGCGCGACGCCGTGCAAGGGGGCAGCGCCGCGTCGTCGCGACCGGGGAACATCATCAGTCTGCCGAACGTCGCCTGCTTCGCGGCCATGACCGCGGACGCCGGCTGGGAGCCGTGGGTCACCGACGGCACGGCGGCCGGAACCCACCAGTTGCGCGACCTCGTCCCGGGCCGGTTCGGCTCCGAACCGCAGATGCTCTGCGAGTTCCGCGGCAAGGTGCTGTTCCGTGCGACGGTGCCCGGTCTCGGGCGGTTGCTGTTCCTGACCGACGGCACCGCGGCCGGCACGACGATGGTCAGCGGCCTCGGCATCAACGTCGATTCGGTCGTGCGGCTCGGCAATGGGACGCTGCTGCTCAACGCGCAGAACTCGGTCCTCGTCAGCGACCTGACCGCCGCCGGCACGCAGCTGTTGCCCGGGATGCGCAGGTTCGAGAACGGCATCGACGTCGGCGGCGTGTCGTACGGCACGTGCCTGAGTCTGACCGGAATCTACGAGCTGTGGGCGACCGACGGCACCGTCGCGGGTTCCTACCTCATCGCGTCGACGGGTTCGACCAGCCGGCCCGTCGCCTTCACCGACTGGGGCGGACGGATCTTCTTCCAGGAGAGCCCGCTCGTCTCGCCGGGCTACATCTCGTCGACCAATGGCGTTGCCGGTTTCAGCCGCCATGTCCAGCTGCCGCCGACCCTCAGGGTGCCCCCCGAGCGGATGTTCGTCCGCAACAACCAGCTGTTGTTCCCCAGGAACGGGAACCTCTACACCAGCGATCTGACCACGGCTGGAACCGGTGCGCTCAACGTGCCGTGTTCGGATGTCATCGATCTGGTCGAATGGAACGGGGCGCTCTTCTTCCGCGCGACGGACGCGGTCAGCGGCTACGAGCTGTGGACGACCGATGGCACCGTGGCCGGCACGAGCCAGGTCGCTGACCTCAACCCGGGTGCCGCGGGCGCGCATCCCGAGCACCTGCTGGCGACCGCGAACGGTCTGCTGTTCCGCGCGCGGACGCCGGCCGGGCAGCGGCTGATGCGCCTCAGCGGACCGGCGACGATCGTCGACCTCGGCGGCATTCCGACCGACGCGCCGTACGGGTTCGCTGCCGCGAGCAGTGTCAGCGGCTTCATCCCCTTCCAGAACAGCCTGCTGTTCGGCGGCACCGACAGCGCCGGCACGGAGCTGTGGCAATACGACGGCAACCAGCCGCCGGCGCGCCTGGTCGACATCAATCGGGCCGGCCCGGGCCTGTTGTTCGACACCGGGGTCGAGACGGTCGCGGTTCACGACAGGATGTACTACGTCGCCGCCGACGAGCTGCATGGCGCCGAGCTGTGGTCGAGCGACGGCACGGCCGCAGGGACCAATCAGCTCGAGCTGACGCCGGGGGCGTCGTCGGAGTTCAACGTCGCCGACGTGGCGTTGGCCCGGCTCGGCGATCGGGCCGCGTTCGTCAGCCTGCATCAGGCCGGCATCACCGACGGCACGCTGGCGAACACCGTGACCGTTCATGCCGGCCAGCACAGCCGCTGCAAGGTCTACCGCGACGAGATCTACTTCCTCGGCGGAGACTACCTGTTCCACAGCGACGGCACGGCGCTCGGCACCGTGGCGCTGCGGTTCCCCCTGTTCAACCTGGGTGACTTCGAGGTGCTGCCGAACCGCATCGTGCTGCTCGGCAGCTACGGGGTCTACGGCGCCGATGGGGCCGGCGTGTTGGAGCAGCTGTTCAGCCCGGGGGCCGATCCGACGTTGCATCGCATCAGCGACGGCAAGGTCGTCATCACCTCGAGCAACGGCATCCACGTCACGGATGGCACCCTGGCCGGCACGCGGCAGCTGGCGATCCTGGGGGCGAGCTACCGCAAGGACGCGACCGGTGGTGGCATCGCCTACATCATGGCGACGACCGTGCTCAGCGGTGCGGGCATCTGGCAAAGCGACGGCACCTTGGCGGGCACCTACATGGCGGCTCCGGTGCCGCTCGGGATGGTGGTCGACGAACTCGTGGCCACCGATCGCGAGCTGTTCGTGGTCGCGCGGACGGATCCTCTGGGGCGCGAGCTGTGGCGACTCGATCGACAGAACTCGCAGCTGGTGCTGGTTGCGGACTTCGCGCCGGGCATCTACTCGGGCGTGCTGACGGCCGCGCCGCTCGGCGTCGGCGATCTGGTGCTCGTCGCGGCCGGCGATGCCGCGACCGGCATCGAGCCGTATGTCACGGATGGCACCCCCGCCGGCACGTTCCTGCTCGGCGACATCCATGTCGGTCCGGGCAGCTCGAATCCGAACCTGCTCGGCGTCGCCAACGACACCGTGTTCTTCCTGGCCGACGATGGCGTGCACGGCAACGAGCTGTGGTCGATTCCGTTGGCTTCGACCGGCGCCGCGGTGCTGCAGAACATCGGCACCGGCTGTCCCGGCGCGGCCGGCTACCCCCGCCTCACCGCGAACGCGGTGCCACGGCCGGGGACCGCCGGCTTCGGCCTGGACCTGCGCTCCGTGCGTGGCCTGGCGCCGGCGGTGCTGGGCCTCGCCAACAGCTCGGCGGTGCAGACCATCGGCGGCTGCGAGCTGCTGCTCGGCGGCGGCATCATCAGCACGCTACGCCTGGCGAACCTCGCCGGGCAGGTCTCGTTCCAGTTGCCGTTGCCATCGTCGTCGCAGTTCATCGGCGTGCGATTCGTCGCCCAGGGCTTCGCCATCGACCTCGCCGCGCCATCGGGGTTCACGACGAGCGATGGCGTGATCTTCATCGTGGGCAACTGACGGTGACCGCGACCGCCGGCGCGGATCCAGCGGCGCGGAGCTCGGATTGCGGTACGCAGGGTGGCCACATCGCCGCGCCGCAGGGCGGTTCCTCTGCGTCAAGGGCGCGGGGCCGACTACTCGCGGCTACCCGCAATTCGGGCCTAGGGCTCGCCGTTCTCGCTGCTAACCTGTTCGGCCCGAAAAAGGCGGTGATCCGCCTGCCTTCGCCGAACCAACCCCGGCAGCCATGAGCCAAGAACTCACCGATCTTCACCTTCAGGACTGGAACCAACGCGTTCGCCTTGCCGAGGCGGCGTTGCCGATCATCGGACGCCTGTTCCGCGAGCGCAGCGTCGTGACCATCATGTATGGGCATCCGCTGATCGAGAAGGCGCCGATCGACATCCTGCGTGAGCATCGTCGGGTGCGGAAGGTGGAGGAGGCCGAGCTGTCGATCCACGACACCTTCCCGTTGCTCGAGGAGGCGGCCAAGATGGAGCTGCGGCCGTGTCGGGTCGACCTCGGCAAGCTCGCGGTGGCTTGGATCCGGGCCGGACGCAAACCGGACCCGGCCGTGTTCGTGCGGGAACAGCTCGGCGAGTGCGAGCGCCTGCCCGAGCGCGTGATCGACAAGCCGCAGGACATCGTGCTCTACGGTTTCGGCCGCATCGGGCGCCTGCTCGCGCGACTGCTGATCGAGCGCACCGGCAGCGGCGAGGCGTTGCGATTGCGCGCCATCGTGGTGCGGCGCGGCGGCGAAGACGATCTGCGCAAGCGCGCGAACCTGCTGCGGCGCGATTCGGTCCACGGTCGCTTCGCCGGTTCGATCCGGATCGACGACGACAACAACGCCCTCATCGCGAACGGACACTTCATCAAGGTCATCTACTCCGATGCGCCCGATCAGGTCGACTACACCGCGCACGGCATCGACGACGCCATCGTCATCGACAACACCGGCAAATGGCGCGATCAGGCCGGGCTCGGCCGACACCTCGCGGCCAGGGGGGTGGCGAAGGTGCTGCTGACGGCGCCCGGCAAGGGCGACATCAAGAACATCGTCTTCGGCGTCAACGACGATGCCATCCTCGGCGACGACCGGATCCTGTCGGCGGCGAGCTGCACGACCAACGCGATCACCCCGGTGCTGCGGGCCGTGCTCGACGGCTTCGGCATCGTCGGCGGCCACGTCGAGACCGTCCA
>JAGQRA010000401.1 GCA_020425885.1 Planctomycetota bacterium
GCTGCGCGCGTTGTTGTCGGTCGAGCTGACGACGCCAGACATCGGCGCCGAGGCAGCGCAGGCGATCGACCCGGTGCGCCAACTGCATCGGCGGCAGGTCTGGTCCGACGCCGACGGTCGTTACCGGATCGACCGCCTGCCGGTCGGTCAGATCACGCTACGCTTGCAGAATCCCCGTGCGGCGACTGTCGTCGAGGTGCTGATGCTGGCGGCCGGCGACCACCGCGAACGCGACTTCACGCTGCGTCGCGGCCACATCGTCAGTGGCCGCCTCGCCGACATCGACGGCGTGCCGGTCAGGGCCTGGAACATCGAGGCCCGTATCGTCGGCAGCGACTCGCACGCCTTCGCGCGGACCGCTGCCGACGGCCGCTTCGAACTTGCCGGACTCGACGCCGGCCGATGCCAGCTAATGCTGCAGAGCTCGGGCGAGTCCCGCGACCTGCTGCCGTTCTGGGAGGACGGTGTCGAACCCGGCGGTCCGCCGCTCGAGCTCACCGTGCTGCCCGGGGCGAGCGGCGGCCGGCTCATCGCGAGCCTGGTCGCGGCGACGAACGCGACGCTACCGAGACTGCGTATCGCGGCGATACCGGTCGGCTACCCACCGCAGTGGGCCCGGCAGTTCCGCTGCCACGACCCGGGCGAGGTGGTGATCGGACCGCTGCCAGCCGGTGAGTACGATCTCGAAGTGCTGCGCCGCAACCGGCCCGCCGTCGCCATCGGGCGCTTCCGCGTCGACGGTGGAACGACCACGAACCTCGGTCGCCTGATCGTCCCCGAGCCTGACGGTGAACCTGCCGAAGGGCGTTGAGCCGTGCGCTGCCGAGCAGGGTCACGGGCTCCGCGGGCCGCGTCAGGGGTCAGTTGATGTGGACCTGCATGGCGTCGCTGAGGCTGAAGGCGCCGAGCAGGCGGCCCGACGGCGACAGCACTCCCCATTGCATGAACACGCTGAGCCCGACCGCCTGCGGCACGGCCGGGATCGGCAGCGGCACCACGGCCGAGCCGAGGGGTGACGTCAGGGCCGAGGTCAGCGGGTAGAACGGCGACGCCAGCAGCTGCCGGCAACCCTGGCCGAAGTTGACGCTGTCGGGATCGTACGAGAACAGCAGGAAGGCGAGGCTGTTCGGCGTCGCCTCGTCGAGCGTGACGGCGAAGTTCGGATTGCCGAGGTACGGCAGTCCGCCCTGCCAGCCGATGTCGGGCACCGGATCGTTCGGGATCGTGGTGCCGCAACCGCTGCCGTAGATCGAGACGAACGGCACGCCGGAGTTGGTGAACTCGATCATCCACGGCTCGTTGCCGTAGGTCAGGGTCTTGCAGGCGAAGTAGGCCTTGGTGCCGATGGTGAAGAGGTTGTCGAACGAGACCGCGCCGACGTCGTTGGCGCCGAAGCTCGTCACCTGATAGGTGTTGCCGAAGGAGTCGGCGACCCAAAGCTGCAGGCCGGTCTGCAGATCGGTGCCGGCGAACAACAGCAGCGATCCGCTGAGCACCGACAGCAGCGTGCCGCTCTGCGGGCCGTCGGCGGCGCCGGGCGCGAGGTCGGTGACCCGATGCGTGCCGGCGGCGGTGCCGTCGCTGATCCAGATCTCGCGGCCGTAGCCGCTGCCGTCGTCGGTGATGAAGAACAGACGCTGACCGACGGCGGTGAGATCGGTGATGTCCGGCGAACCGACGCCCGGTACGAGGTCCTCGACCATGTGGGTGCCGCCGACCGTGCCGTCGCTGACCCAGAGCTCGCGGCCGTGGCTGCCGTCGTCGCAGGTGTAGAACAGACTGTTGTTGACCCGCGTCAGGTCGCGCGGATTGCTGTCGGCAGCGCCCGGCGCCGCGTCGGAGACGAGCGTCGTGCCGGCGACGGTGCCATCGCTGGTCCACAGCTCGTTGCCGGCACCCGGTTCGTCGGCGGCGAAGAACAGCAGGCCGTGGGCCACCGTCAGCTCGGACGGCGACGAGTTCGGCGAGCCGGGGTTGATGTCGAGGAACAGCGCGGTACCGGCGCTGGTGCCGTCGGTCGCCCACAGCTCGTAGCCGACGCCCGGGCTCAGGGCCTGGAAGAAGACACGGCCGGCGTAGGTCGTCAGGTACTCGGGACTGCTGCTGCCGCTGCCGGGCATGATGTTGACCAGGCCGAAGGTTCCGGCCGGAGTGCCGTCGGTGACCCACGGCTCCCAGCCGGAGCTGCCCCAGCGGGCGCGGAACACGGCCTTGTCGCCGAGCACCGTCACGCGCGACGGGTCGGTCACGAAGCTGCCCTGGTTGCTCAGCATCGTGGTGCCCGCCGGGGTGCCGTCGTTGAGCCAGAGTTCGCGCCGGCTGCTGCCCGGCACGTTGCCGGCGAACAGCATGCCGCCGCCGAGTTCGGTCGCTTCGGCCGGGTCCGAGCTCGAGCTGCCCGGTCGCGTCTCGGTGTGGAGCACGGTGTTGGTCGGGGTGCCATCGGTCAGCCAGGCCTCGCGACCGTTCGTGGTCTCGGTGGCGGCGAACCACACGTCGTTGCCGAACGCGGTGAAGTCGGCCGGGTCCGAGTCGCCGGAGGCCGGATGCACGTCGTAGAGCAGCGACGTGTTGGTGCCGGTGCCGGTGCAGACGAAGGGCTCGTTGCCAGCACCCCCGTAGCTCGTCGTCAGCAAGAGGCGCGTGACCAGCGACGTCAAGAGGCTCGGGTTGGCGGTGATGGTGCCCGGGGCGATGTCGACCGCGAGGCCGGTGCCGGCCGTGGTGCCGTCGGTCTTGAACAGTTCGTTGCCGACGCCTGGCGCGGTGGCCGTGAACCAGATCTCGCCGAGGAAGGGCACGAACCCGCTCGGCGAACCGCTGGCGTAGCCGGGATACAGGTCCGCCACCAGCATGGTCCCCGCCGCCGTGCCGTCGGTCTTCCACAGCTCGAAGCCGGCGGCGTTGGTCTGCGCGCGGAACAGCAGCTCGCCGTTGTAGACCACGAAGTCGGCGGGGGACGAGTGGTAGATCCCGGTGTTGATGTCGAGCACGAGGCCGGTGCCGGCGGCGGTCGCATCGGTGGCGTAGAGTTCGCGGCCGCTGCTCCCCAGCGCGGAGAAGTAGGCGTTGCCGTTGTAGGCGGTGAACTCGGCCGGGTTCGAGCTGCCGGTTCCGGCGGCGACGTCGGCCAGCATGATGGTGCCGGGCGCGGTGCCGTCGCTGTAGCCGGGCTCGCGGCCGAAGCCGGTGAACAGGTTGCTGAACAGCACGCCGGCCAGGAACGGCGCCAGCTCGGTGATCGCCGACGAGCCCGCACCCGGGTTGAGGTCGGCGACCATCGCCGTGCCGGCCGCCGTGCTGTCGCTGCGCCACAGCTCGCGGCCGTTGCTGCCGTCGTCGGCGGTGAACCAGACATGGCTGCCGCTGCGGACGAGATCCTCGGGCGAC
>JAGQRA010000402.1 GCA_020425885.1 Planctomycetota bacterium
TCGACGACACCTACGGCCTGCGCATCACCCAGGTCGTCGACGCCGCCGGTCGCATCGAGAGCCTGCGCTGAGCCGGGCAGGGCGCCGCGGCCCGCCGACGCCAGGGCCGGGATTCTGGAAGTTCGGGTAAGGTCTCCGCCTCTCGCGGTTCTCTCCGGCAACCAACCGGAGGAATCCAATGATGCGATCGTCAGTCCCGTTCCCGACCCTGTTCCTGATCCTGGCGCCAGCGCTCCTCGCCCAGGAGTCGCAGTCTTCGTTCGGCCATGCCCGGACGCGGGAGGCCGCGGCGCTGGGTCGGCTGCCTTTGCCGATCGAGGTCGCCGTCGCCGACATCGTCAACTACCACCGCCATCGGCTGCCGCTGCCGCGCGACGATCGGGGCATGATGCTGGAGCTGCGTTTCGGCAACACCGAGGCGGCGCCGGGGGACGAGGTGGTGCTGCAGTTCGGCTACACGACCGCCCCGGGCGACGACAGTTCCGACCTGCCGCCGCTGAACCTGGCGCTGGTCATCGATCGCAGCGGCTCGATGGCCGAAGCCAACAAGCTGGATCAGGTCAAGGCCGCACTCGCTGCATTTGTCGGCAAGCTGCGGCCCGCGGATCGGGTCGCGCTGATCACCTACGACAACGAACCGACCCTGGCGCAGCGCAGCCGCAGCGTCGACGACGCGCGCTGGCTGCGCGATGCGATCGCGCGCATCGAGACCGGCGGCGGCACCAATCTGCACGGCGGCCTCATGCTCGGCCTGCGCGAGGTGTCGGCCAATGCGCGATCGGATTCGAGCAACCGCGTGCTGCTGCTGACCGATGGCATCGCCAATCGTGGCGTGACCGACCCGGAGCGGATCCTCGCCGATGCGCGCGAGTTCACGGCCGAAGATGTCGACCTGTCGACGATCGGGGTCGGGCGCAATCTCGACATCGCGCTGCTCGACCGGCTGGCGCGCGGCGGCCGCGGGCTGTTCCACTACGTCGCCGATGCCGTCGACGTGCAGAAGGTGTTCGTCGAGGAACACGAGGGTCTGGTGGCGTCGGTCGCGCGGCGCGTGCAGCTGCGGTTCCAGCTGCCGCGTGAGCTCGAGTTCGTGCGGGCGGTCGGCCATCACTGCGTCCGGTCCTGCTACGAGACCGAACGGAGCCGCAGTGGCGATGGCGTGACCATCGACCTGCCCAACCAGAATCGTGGTGCCACCGGGGTCGTCATGGTGGTCTGCCGGGTGGCCGGCGATTGCCCGCTCGACTCGACCGTGCACGTGCCCGGCGAGCTGTCCTACCAGGGCGCCGCCGGGCAGCGCTCGATCCAGGTCGACGAGACCCTGACCTTGAGCCGGCGGCGGTGCGAGTTGCTGCGCGATCCCGAGGTGCGCAAGAACCACACCATCGCCGTGCTCGCCGAAGGCATGCACGAGATGGCGCGACAGGCCGAGTGCCGGCGCTGGGCCGATGCCGATCGCGCGCTGCGGCGGGCGCTCGAGTTCAGCCGCGAGCAGTTCGCCAGCGACGACGACGTCGACGTCGCCCGGGTCCGCCGGATGGCGCTCGATCAGGACAGGACCCTGCAGCGCTACGTCGACCGTTTCCGCGACAACTGACCCGATGCAGATCCGGTGCGCAGCCTGTGGTCGCGTCGTCACGCTGGTGCGGACCGGCGTGCTGCCCGACCGTTGCCCGCATTGCAGCTCGCGGCCTGTTCCCGAGCGGCTCGGCCGTTTCGTCATCGAGCGCTTGATCGCCGCCGGTGGCATGGGTGAGGTCTACCTCGCCAGGCACGGCGAGCTCGGCACCCCGGTCGCGATCAAGCTGCTGCCGCCGCCGGTGGCCGAGGACGTCGCCGTGTTGCGCGAGCGCTTCGCCCGCGAGGCGCGGCTGCAGTCCGTGGTCGAACATCCCGGTGTGGTCCGCGTGCTCGACTGCGACGTGCTCGGCGACCGGCCTTACCTCGTGCTCGAATACGTCGGCGGCAGCAGCCTGCGCGAACGGCTGGGCGACGGACCGTTGCCGGTGGTCGAGGCGGTGAGGATCTGCGCCGACGTGGCCGACGTGTTGGCGGCGGCGCATGCGCAGGGCGTGCTGCATCGCGACATCAAGCCCGAAAACGTCCTCGTCGGCGATGACGGCAAGGTGCGGGTGCTCGACTTCGGCATCGCCCGCGCCCGCGACGGCGAGGTGCCCGTGACCCGTACCGGCGAGATCGTCGGCACGCCCCAGTACATGGCGCCCGAGCAGTTGCTCGACGCCGGCGACGAGGTCGATGAGCGCTGCGACATCCACGCGCTCGGCGTGTTGGCCCACGAGCTGCTCACGGGCCAGCCGCCGTTCCAGGGTGCCAATATCTTCGCCGTGCTCAAGCTGGTCGAATCGCTGGTGCCGAAGCCGCCGTCGGCGTTGCGCGCCGGCGTTCCCGACGCCGTCGATCGGGTCGTGCAGCGGGCGTTGGCGAAGAACCGCGAGGCGCGGTGGCCGACGGCGGCGGCGATGGCGGCGGCGCTGCGGCAGGCGATGTCGGGCAGCGACCCGGCTCTGCCGAAGCGACGGCGGTCGCGGCTGCGCGCGGTCGTCGAGACGCTCGGCTCCGTCGGCGTCGTCGCCACGTTGGCTGCACTCGGCGCGATGCTCGGCGGTTGGCTCGGGAACTGGTTCGCAGGCAGCGGCAAGGTCACGGCTCCGATCGCCGAGGTCCCGCAGGCGCCCGTCGCCGCCGTCGACACGATCACACCGTTGCTCACCGCGCCGACCCTGACGATCGCCGAAGAGGAGCAACTGGGGGCCGCGATCCGTTCGCTGGCGCGGTCCGACGACCCGGCCGATCGGCTGCTGCGCGGCCGCGCGCGCATGCGCCTCGGTGAGTATCAGGCCGCGGTGTTCGATCTCGACGGCCTCGGCATCGAGGCGCGCGAGGACGCCGCCGTCGCCTGGCTCTGCGCTCACGTGCTGCTGCCGCTGTGCGTCGACGCGCCGCGCCACTGGGCTCGTTGCGACGATGTGCGCAAGGCGCGTCTGTTCGCTGCGGCTCCGGATCCCGAGGTCGAGCGTGAGGGTGAACCCGACATCATCGCGGTGGCGCGCGCGATCGCCGACGAGGATGCGGCGCTGGCCTGGCAGCAGCTGCAACCGATGCTCGACGAGTCGGGCACGGAGCGTCCGCGGCATCGTCACGCCGCCACGCTGGCATTGCTGGCCGCCCACCTCGCCTGCCGCGACCGACGCGTTCTCGTGCGGCTGACACCGAGGTTCGTCGACGCGGCGCCGCACGTCAGAGCCCTGCTCGAGCTGCGGTTGCTCGGCGCCGAGGATGTCGCCGAACGGCAGCGCCGACTGCGCGGCTTCGCCTCGCGGCTGTCGCCGGACGGCGCCGACCGCTGGCTCTACGAGATCCTGGCCGCGAGCCTCGATGCGACCGGTACCGCCGATCGGCTGTCGACGTTCGCCGAGATGGCGTGGCTGCACGGCGGCGGCGAAGCGGCGGCGGTCTGGTACGTCGGCGCCCGCCTGCGCCATTGCCGCCGTACGCGAACGGCGCTGCCCGCGGACGAACTCGAGCGCTGCCGGTCGTTGCTGGCAACAGTGGCGACGGCCGACGTGCCGGCGCTGCTCGCCCAGCGCCTGCTGTTGGACCTGCACGGGTCGGATCCGCTCGCGGCGGTTCGGAGCTGGCAGCTGCCCGAGTCGTTGCCGCCGTCGTTGCAGTTCGTGGCGGCCTGGCAGCAGGGGGTGACCGGCGCCGATGGCGACCTCGCCCAGGCGATCATCGCCGTGGCGACCGGTGCGGCCGATGCCGGATGCGGCTTCGTCGACATGCTGCGCCGGACCTCGGGACTCCGCGGCGGCGACGTGCCGGCGTTGGTCTACGACCTTCCCGACGCCGGCGCTGCATTCGCGGTCGCACTGCAGCAACTGCCGGCCGACGCGCCGACCGACGAGCTGTTGTCACTGCTCGACCTGGCGGTGGCGGCCGGACTACAACCCGATGCCGTGCTCGAGCCGTGGTCCCGGCTCGAGGCCGGCGAGCTGCACCAACGCTGGTTGCATGAGGTGTGCGGTGACGTCCGCTGAGCTCGACCTCGTGCTGGCGGCGCAACGCGGTGATCGCGCTGCCATGACCGCGTTGCTCGAACGCCATCGCGAACGGCTGCTGCGCTTCCTCACGGTGATGACCGGCGACGTTGCCGCCGCCGACGACATCACCCAGGAGGCGCTGCGTCAGGCCGTCGACGGCATCGCGCAGCTGCAACGGCCCGAACGGTTCGCCAACTGGCTCTTGTCGATCGCGGTCAATCGCTGCCGCAACTGGCTGCGCGACGAGGTTCAGCGCCAACACGAAGGCGACGCGGTGCTGGCGGGAATCCCGGCGCGGACGCGTTCGGCGCTGAGCTCGATCGTGCGCCGCGAGTCGGCGACGCAGCTGGCGCTGGCGATCGATCGGCTGCCGATCCTGCTGCGCGAGGCGTTCGTGCTGTTCCAGGTCGAAGGGCTGCCCTATGCCGAGATCGCCGAGCTCTGCGGTGCGAGCGAGAACACGCTGCAGGTGCGGGTGCACCGGGCGCGGGGGCTGTTGCGGCGGCAGCTCGGCGCCGTCGTCGACACCTGGTGGCAGCGCAGCCGGTAGGTCAGGAAGTCTGGAGATCGCCACAAATGCACCCATGAATGTCCATTTGTCGCCCGGAGATGATCAGGCTACATCTCCATCCCGTCGATAGCGGAGACTCGGTGCAATGCGGTCATGGGCGATGCAGTTGGAAGGAGGCTGCTGGGGGCCAGGCCGGTTCGCGCCGCTGCGCTGGCGCGGCGGCGGCTTGGCGTTTGCACGGCGCCACGCAGTAGCATGCGGCGGCGTTGATGTTGCCGATCCACAGCTCGCCGACTCCTGGGCTCGCGCGCTCCGGTCCGCTGCCGGTCGCCGTCGCCTTCCTCTTGGCTGCGCCGGCCGCGGCGCAGGAGCTGTCGTTCGCCCGCGATGTGCTGCCGATCCTGTCGGACCGGTGTTTTCCGTGCCACGGTCCCGATGCCCGGGCGCGCAAGGCGAACCTGCGTCTCGATCAGCCGGCACAGGCCTTCGCCGAACGCGACGGTCGCCGCGCCATCGTGCCCGGTGACGCCGCGGCCAGCGCGATGATCGCGCGCATCACCTCGCGCGACCCGGACGAGGTCATGCCGCCGCCGGAGTCGAAGCGTGCGCTGAGCGGCGCCGAGATCGCGACCCTGCAGCGGTGGGTCGAGAGCGGTGCTCGGTGGGAAGAGCACTGGGCCTTCGTGGCGCCGGTCGAACCCGCCGTGCCGGCGGTCGAGGACGCGAACTGGCCGCGCGGCGATCTCGATCGCTTCGTGCTGGCGCGCCTGGAAGCCGCCGGCCGTGGCCCTTCACCTCGGGCCGAACCGGCGGGGCTGCTGCGGCGGGTCACGCTCGATCTGACCGGGGTGCCGCCGACGCCGGCCGAGCTCGACGCGTTCCTGGCCGATCCGAGCGACGAGGCGTATGCGCGCGTCGTCGATCGCCTGCTGGCATCGCCGCGCTACGGCGAGCGCATGGCGTGGCCGTGGCTCGAGGCCGCGCGCTACGCCGACACCGATGGCTATCAGAACGATCCCGAGCGCACGATATGGCCGTGGCGCGATTGGCTGATCCGGGCGCTGAACGAGAACATGCCGTTCGATCGGTTCACGATCGAGGCGTTGGCCGGCGACCTGCTGCCCGACGCGACGATGGACCAGGTGCTGGCATCGGCCTTCAATCGCAACCACGCGCACAACGGCGAGGGCGGTCGGATCGCGGCCGAGACGCGCGTCGAGAACGTGTTCGACCGCACCGAGACGACGGCGACGGTGTGGATGGGGCTGACGTTCGAGTGCGCGCGCTGCCACGACCACAAGTTCGACCCGATCAGTCAGCGCGACTACTACGGCTTGTTCGCGTTCTTCGATCAGACGTCGGAGAGCGGTGCCGGTCGGCCAGGTCACGTGGCGCCGACGCTGCGCTACCTCGATGCGCCGGCGCGTCGGCGGCTCGCCGAGCTCGAGCGTGGCATCGCGGCGACGACCGGCCGCATGCATGCGCCCGACGCCGAACTCGATGCCGCGCAGGCGGCGTGGGCGGCGGAGACCACCGCGGCGTTGAGACGCACGATGACGACGTGGCAGCCGGTGCGACTCGGGGCGTGGTCGATGTGTGGGCCGTTGTCGCCGGTCGACGGCGGCTCGGCCGACGACCTGTTCGCCGCCGAGTTCGGACCCGAGCCCGGATCGTCGGCCGCGGCCGTGATCTGGCGCGAGGCGCCCGATCTCGTCGATGGCAGGCCGTTCGCGTTGGCCGATGGCGTCGGCGTGACCTTTCTGCGGCGCAGCGTCGAGGCCGCGAGCGCCCGGCGACTGGAGCTGTCCTTCGGCTCCGACGATGCGATCCGTGTCTGGTGGAACGGTGAGGAGGTGCTGGCCAAAGACGTGCGTCGCGCCGTCGCTCCCGACCAGGAGCGGGTCGTGGTCGAGGCGCGGTCGGGAGCGAACGAGCTGCTGCTCGAGATCGTCAACACCGGTGGGAAGGGCGGGGTCTACTTCCGCAAGGTGAACGAGAGTCTCGACGGCATGCCCGAGGCGGTCGTGCGTGCGCTGCTGACACCGGCTGTGACTCGGGACCAGGCCGCCGAGCGAGTGCTGCTCGAACACTACCGGTCGACGCATCCGACAGCTGGCGATGGGCCCTCATGGGCCGCGATGGCCGCGGAGGTCGCAGCGGCCAGGCGTCTTGGTGACGAGATCCGGGGTCGCGCCGCCGAGGTCATGGTGATGGACCAACTGCCGCCGGAGTCGCGGCGAACGACGTCCGTCCTCGTCCGCGGTGCCTATGACAATCCAGGCGAGAGCGTCATCGCCGCGGTGCCCGGCTTCATGCCGCCGCTGCCTGCCGCCGCGCCGCGCGATCGGCTGACGTTGGCGCGCTGGTTGGTCTCGGGCGAACATCCCCTGACCGCGCGCGTCGCCGTGAACCGGGCGTGGCAGCTGTTCTTCGGCCGCGGCCTGGTGGGGACCAGCGAGAACCTCGGGCATCAGGGCGATCGACCATCGCATCCGGCGCTGCTCGACTGGTTGGCGGCGCGCTTCGTCGCCTCGGGGTGGGACCGCAAGGCGCTGCACCGCGCGATCGTCACCAGCGCGACCTACCGTCAATCGGCGCGCGCCGCCCGCTCGGCCTTCGCGGCGGATCCCGACAACGAGCTGCTGGCGCGCGGTTCGCGCCATCGCCTGCCGGCCTGGATGCTGCGCGATCAGGCGTTGGCGCTCGGTGGTCTGCTGGTCGAGCGACTCGGGGGCCCGCCGGTGCGGCCGTACCAGCCCGAGGGTGTCTGGGCGGAGGCCTCGTTCGACACCATCCGCTACCGGCGCGATCGCGGCGATGCCCCGTACCGTCGCAGCGTCTACGTGTTCTGGCGCCGCATCGTCGGGCCGACGTTCTTCTTCGACACCGCGGCCCGGCAGACCTGCGTCGTTGGCCAGACCCGCACCAACTCGCCGTTGCACGCTCTGCTGACACTCAACGAGACCGCGTTCGTCGAGGCCGCTCGCGGTTTCGCCCAACGGGCCTGGCGCGAGGGCGGCGACAGCGCGGCGTCGCGCATCGCCTGGGCTTTCCGAGCAGCGACCTGTCGCCGTCCCGATGCCGCCGAACTGCAGCGATTGCTCGAACGCTACGGGGCGGGCCGCAGCCGATTCGACGCCGACCCGGCTGCGGCGGCGGCGCTGCTCGCGGTGGGGGACTCCGTGCGCGATCCGACGTTGCCCGCGGCCGAGCTGGCGGCGCTCGCCATCGTCACCTCGATCCTGCTCAATCTCGATGAGGTGCTGACGCGATCATGACACGGCCACTCACGGAGGCGAGGTGCCGGCTGATGCGGCGGCTGACGCGCCGCTCGCTGCTGCGAGGCTCCGCGTTCGGGCTCGGTGCCACGGCGCTCGGCTCGTTGCTCGACGGCGCGCGCGGACCCCATCACGCGCCGAAGGCACGACGCGTCATCTATCTGTTCCAGAACGGCGCCCCGTCGCACGTCGATCTGTTCGACGACAAGCCGGTGCTGCGCCGGATGCACGGCCAACAGATCCCCGATTCGGTGGTCGGTGGCCGGCGCTTCAGCACCATGACCGGCAACCAGAAGGCGCGGCCATGCGTCGGCGCGATCGCCGACATCCGACGTCGCGGCCAGAGCGGCGCCACGGTCTCGACCCTGCTGCCGCACACCGCGGCCATCGCCGACGAACTCTGCTTCGTCAAGTCGATGCACACGACCCAGGTCAACCACGCGCCGGCGATCACGTTCTTCCTCACCGGCAGTGAACGGCCGGGTCGGCCCGCGATGGGGGCGTGGCTGTCCTATGGGCTCGGTAACGAGGCCGAGGATCTGCCGACGTTCGTGGCGATGACCTCGCGCGATCGGGAAGCGTCGTGCGGGCAGATCTTCTACGACTACTACTGGGGCAGCGGCTTCCTGCCGACGGTGCATCAGGCGGTGAAGTTCCGCGGCTCGGGGATGCCGGTGCTCTACCTCGAGGATCCGCCCGGCATCGATCGGCTGCTGCGCCGCGGCATGATCGATGATCTCGCGGCGTTGAACAGCGTTCACGCCGCGCAGGTCGGCGATCCCGAGATCGACACCCGGATCGCGCAGTACGAGATGGCGTACCGGATGCAGGCCTCGGTACCGGAGTTGACCGACCTGTCGAACGAGCCCGAGCACGTGCTGGCGATGTACGGCCCCGATGTCAGGCGCAAGGGCTCGTACGCCTACAACTGCCTGATGGCGCGGCGGCTGGTCGAACGCGGCACCCGATTCGTGCAGGTGATGCACGCCGGCTGGGATCAGCATCGAAATCTCTACACCCAGCTCGAGATCCAGTGCCGCGACACCGATGCGCCGTCGGCGGCGCTCGTCCTCGACCTCGCGCAGCGCGGGCTGCTCGACGACACGCTCGTGATCTGGGGTGGCGAGTTCGGGCGCACGCCGTTCCTGCAGGGCAAGCTCGGCGGCGCCGATCAGGGGCGCGACCATCACCCGTACGCGTTCACGCTCTGGCTGGCGGGCGGCGGCACGCGGGCCGGCACCAGCCATGGCAGCAGCGACGAGTTCGGCTTCGAGGTCGCCGAGCATCCGGTGCACGTTCACGACTTCCAGGCGACGGTGCTGCACCTGCTCGGTCTCGATCACGAGCGGCTGACCTATCCGTTCCAGGGGCGACGGTTCCGCCTGACCGACGTCGGCGGGCGCGTCGTACGCGAGCTGATGGCGTGAGCCAGGGTCGGGCTCGCGCCGTCGGTTCCTGATCGGAAGTGCATCTGCTGACCGGCAGGGCGACCGGTTCGCCGTCACGGAGGAGGTGGCGCTGGAGAGCTCAGAACTTCGGGCGAGCCTGCGGACACGAAGGAAGGCCCCTGATTCACGATCAACCAACAATCAAGCAAGGAATCACTGTCATGCAGTTCTCGAGTTCATCACGAATTCTCGCCGCCGTTCTCGCCATCACTTCGGCGACGGTGTTGACCGACGCGGGTCGGGCCCAATGCGTTCCGCAGTGGGGCCCGGGCTTCTCCGGCATCAACGGCGGCGTCACCAGCTGCGCCACCGCGCCCAACGGCGACATCGTCGTCGCGGGTCTGTTCACGACCATCGGCGGTATCGCCGCCAATCACATCGCCGTGCGCAGCGCGGCGACCGGGAATTGGTCGGCGCTAGGCACCGGAGTGGGCAACTTCGTCGAGGTGGTGACGGTGCGGAGCAACGGCAACATCGTCGCCGGTGGCAACTTCGTCTCCGCCGGAGGCACCGCCGTCACCTCCATTGCGGAATGGAACGGTACGACGTGGTCGGCTCTCGGGGCGCCGATGAACCCCGGTGCCACCGTCAACGCGATCCTCGAGTTGCCGAACCAGGACCTGATCGTCGGCGGCCAGATCTCCACCATCGGTGGCGTGGCGGTCGGCAACGTCGCCCGGTGGAACGGCACCACCTGGTCGCCGCTCGCAACGGGAATCCCCGTCACTGGAGTGAACAGCGATGTCTATGCACTGGCCCTGATGGCGAACGGTCGGGTCGCGATCGGCGGGCGCTTCGGCACAGTCAGTCCGAACATTGCCGCTCTGGGAATCGTCGAGTGGAACCCTGCAACGGGCTTGTTCAGCCAGGTCGGGCCGGCCAGCACGACTTCGGCGATCGGCGTCGGTGGCGAAGTGCGCGCCCTGGCCTTGGATGCGACCGGCGGCCTCGTCGTCGGCGGTTCGTTCGGCAATGTGAGCGGGACTGTTCCCGGAACCGCGATTCCAGCGAGGAACGTCGCGCGATGGAACGGTGCGTTCTGGTCGGCGATGGGGGGCGGTCTCGGTCTCAATGGGAACGAGCTGGTCCGCGCGCTCGCGCTGCACCCGAGCGGCCGAATGATCGCCGGGGGTGAGTTTCCGACCGACGGCTTCGGCGGCACTCTCAACTTCATCGCCCAATGGAACGGCGCTGCCTGGTCGCCGCTCGGCTCGGGAGTGGGTGGCTTCAGTCCGCGGGTGTTCTCCCTCACGATCGCGGCGGATTCGGACATCTTCACCGGCGGCACGTTCGACACCGCCGGCGGCATCGCCTCGTTCGGCCTGGCGAGCTACGACGTCTGTGATGCAGGTGCCAGGCCCTACGGCAACGGCTGCACCGGCTCGGCCGGTCCGGTCGCACTGACTGCGGTGACCATGCCCTGGGTCGGGACGACGTTCACCGCGCGCGGGACCGGAATGCCGGCGGTGTCGCTGGCCCTCGGGGTTTGGGGCAATGCGCAGGCGAGTGTCCCGCTGAACACCCTCCTGCCACAGGCTCTTGCCGGCTGCGATCTGCTGGCGACTCCGGACCTGCTCCTGACGCTGACGCCCGCAGGTGGAACGGTCACGTCGCAATGGGCGATCCCGCTGAGTGCGAGCATCCTCGGCGGCATGGTCTGGCATCAACTCGCGGTGTTGGAGTTCGGCGCCGGCGGTGCGATCACGGCAGTCACCAGCAGCAACGGGCTCGAGCTCACCATCGGTGGGATCTGACGCGTAGGGGCTGAGTCCGATCGACGGCTCGGCAGAGACGCCGTGCTGGCCTGCCGGCACGTGCCTTGCGATGCTGCGCCGTCGATCATGATCCTGTCCCCCTCGCGAGTCATTCTCCCGCTCGCGCTCTGTGTCGCGATGGCGGCGCAAGATCGCATCGTCCTCACCGACGCGCCGTGTCCGTGCGGCCATGATCCCGAACGGTTCGTCAGCCTCGTCGTCGACGACCTGACCGGTGCCCCGATCGCGGGCGCGGAGGTTTTCCTCGTCAGGGAGAGCGAGACGCCGATGGCCGGCGAGTTCTGGTTCCTGCGCAAGGGTACGACCGACGCCGACGGTGTGATCGACATCCCGATCGACGGCATCGCCCATGGCGTCCACATGCAGGTGCTGCGACATCCAGAATTCGGCACGTGCACGCGATCGGGCCGCTACGACGAGGTCTGGCGCGTCGGGCGCGGGTTCGACATGGAGGTGCTGGTCCGCGACTGGCGCGGCGAGCCGACGCCGGGGGCGCACATCGGCTTCTGCGGCGGCTGCGGGCACACGCCGGATCTCGCCAACGCCGTCACCGATGGCCGCGGCATCGCCGTGCTCCGCGGCGTCGACCCGCGCAATCACATCCGCGACATCTACGTACAGCACCCAGGGCTCGGCCTCGGTTACGACTCGGTGCACTGGTATCCGGGCGGGCCGCCGGGGATCCTCGACTGCGGTTACGCAGCGGGCATCCGCGGGCAGGTCCTCGATCATCTCGGCAAGCCTGTGGCCGGCGCCTTCGTCTCGGCCCAGGACGTGCATCGCGGCCCATGGGGAAGAACGGACGACAACGGCGCCTTCACCGTGCTGGGTTCGCGCGGCAACGTCTCCAAGGTCGTCACCAAGGACGGGCGGGAGTGCTACTTCGCGTCGTCCGACGATCCGGTCGTGCTGCGGCTCGCCGACCCGGACGGTGACGATCCGAGAGAGGGTGTTGCCGAGCCCGGCCCGGGCAGCGAGCCGCCGAGCCCGGTGGCCGTTCGCGTCGTGCAGGTGCAGGTCGAGGACGACGGCAGCGCCAGCTGCGACTTCACGCGGCCGTGCGCCGAGCGCGTGCACGGTCCCAAGGGGACCGTTGCAGTGCCCGAGGAGGGCGAGTTCGTCATCGTCGTCCGCGATGGCTACAGCCGGCGTTACCTGCACTTCGACTCGATCGCCGACCTGCCGCCGGAGCCGATCGTGTTGCGGCCGTTCGCGGCGACGCGGATCAAGGCACGCGTCGTCGACGCCGCGGGGCGGCCGGTCGATGCCGAGGCGCGGCTGCGCAATCCGTGGGGCAACAGGCGATACCACGATCAGCCCGAGCTGCAGCCGTGTGCCGGGGGCGACCTGCGACTCGAGACGCGTTGGTTCGGCCCCGGCCTGCTCGAGATCAGATCCGACCGCGACGATCTGCGGCCGCGCCTGATGTGGATCATGTTGCCGCCGCGCAGCGACGACGCCGAACTCGACCTCGGCGACATCGCGCTGGCGGCGGCGCCCCAGCTCCGGGTGCGCGCGGCCGATGGCAGCACGATCGCCGATGCCTGGGTCGGGTTCGCCCGCGCCGGCATGCA